>CALESR010000233.1 GCA_937907485.1 uncultured Paracoccaceae bacterium
ACCAGTTGCAGGATGGCATGGCGCTGGCCGCGCAGCGGCCCGACATGACCCGCTCCCATCTGCTGCGCGCCGCCTCGCGCCAGTTCCCTGAGGGAGATGTACAGCATTGGTGGCTAGCCGTATTCCGGTCAGGGCGTGCGTACGCGGATTTCCGATGATCGCGTCTGGCTGGGCTTCGCCGCCGCGCAGTATGTCACCGTCACCGGCGATACCGGCATTCTGGACGAGGTGGTGCCGTTTTTGGTCGGCCCAGCCTTGGACCCCGCCGCGCATGACGCGTTCTTTCAGTCCACGACCTCGGCTCTGGAGTCCAGCCTCTTTGACCACATTGTGCGCGCCCTGGATCAAAGTCTCGCGTTGACCGGGGCCAATGGCATACCTTTGATCGGCACCGGCGACTGGAACGACGGAATGAACCGCGTGGGCGAGGCGGGGCAAGGCACCTCGGTCTGGCTGGGCTGGCTGTTGATCGCCACGATTGACGCAATGGCGCCCCATGCCGAGACCCGCGATCCCGCCCGCGCGCCCCGCTGGCGCGCCCACGCCGCCCGGGTGAAACAAGCCATCGAGCGCGGCGGCTGGGACTGCGCCTGGTATCGGCGCGGTACGTATGATGACGGGGCGGTGCTGTCGGGCGCGGCCGATCACGCGCGCGCGGGGCAGGCGATGGACTCGATAAACGCGCATCTGATCCGCCCTGACCCCGGCCTTGCCCTGTTGTTCACACCACCCTTCGACGCCTCGGCGTCCGACCCCGGCTATATCAAGGGCTATCCTCCCTGCCTGCGCGAGAACGGCGGGCAATACGGTCACGCGGCGATGTGGGCGATCTTGGCCCATGCGCGGCTGGGCTGACTGCGCGGCATTCTGCGCAAATCGCGCATCCGGGCGATTCAATCCGGCACGGGCCGCGCGATGTTAGTGCCGCCCGGGTCGCAATGCCGCAAAACCACTGGATCACGCCCCGTCGCACAATGCGATCGGGGTGGAATCAAAGGGGAACCACCATGAACCAGATCATTTATATCGTCGGTGCGGTTGTGATTGTTGTCGCCCTGCTTGGCTTCCTCGGGCTGCGCTGAGCGCGCCGTTTCAGGGAAGGACTCCTGCTGATGACACCCGCCCCCATGCAAACCCAGACCGGAGTCGAAATGATGCTTCAGGTGCTGGCCGAGTTCGCGCACAGCGACCGTCGGCGCTCGGCTGTCGGGATGCGCCCACGCGTCGAACGGCGATTCCCGCAGTTTCAGCAGGCGTTTCCCGCTGGGCTCGAAGAAAGCCGCCAGTTGCCGGACTGGACACAAACCTTCCGGCAAGGCCCAGTGGGCGCGGTCCGCGAAACCCGGCTCGACTGAACGCTCACGCCCGCCCACACCCCCTGCTTCCAAGGCCCCCGGTCTGCCGCGCCCATGCGGCTGACCTGCCTGTCCTATTCTTGAATCGAGGTAACCGACATGGCCGAACGCCACCCCTTTCACACCTTGCTTCCGGATCAGGTGCGCCTGTTGCACCTGCGCGCATTGAAACTGACAAGCAATCCGCACCGCGCCGACGATCTGGTGCAGGACACCTTGCTCAGGGCCTGGGCCAAGCGCGACAGCTATACCCCGGATACAATGCTGCGCGCCTGGCTGTTCACCATCCTGCGCAACGCCTTCTTTTCCGAATTACGCAAGCATCGTCGCGAGGTCGAAGACATTGATGGGGCGCTGGTGAATGCGCTGTTCGAGGAACCGCGTCAGGAGCACGCGCTGGCGCTTTCGGAACTGCTGACTGCCATCGCCTGCTTGCCTGATGGGCAGCGTCGGTCGATCACGCTGATGGGTGCCTTTGGCTATTCTCAGGAAGAAGCGGCGGCTATTTGTGGCTGTTCCCTCGGCACAATCAAGAGCCGGGTCAGCCGCGGCCGCGCCACCTTGGGTGCCTTGCTGGCACTGGACGCCAGACCGAGCCCCGCCGCCAAGTCGCGTCTCCAGACAGGGCGTCGTTCGGAACGACAGGCGGCTTTCGCGCATTGAATGGTTGAGGCCTTTCGCATTGGCCGTCCCCCTGTATCAGGAGACAGAGATGACCCGCTCAGATTTCTACGCTTCCACCGCGTTGGGGCTTTGCCTCGCCGTCGCGCCGGTGATTGGTGCCGCGCAATCGTCGATGGGCGTGCCAGATGATCAGGTGATGTTCGCGGCGCCGGTCGAAACCTGCGTTCTGGCCCCGGCCTCGGCCGGTTGTCAGGATGTCCGCGCCCTGATCGTGGATTGTGTAGCGGATCTGGAGCCCGTGCGCTGCGAGATGCTTTTCGACGACCCGGGCGTTGTGTTTGCGGATCCTATGCGGATGCAGCGGGCGCAGGCGCTGCTGGTGCAGACGCGCGACGCGTTCTTGCAACTGGACCTCGCCGACACCGGGGCCGATGAGACACCCGCAGATGTGTCGGAAGCCGAAGAGGACGAAGCCCGCCTGCGCGCCGCCTTGGAGGCCGAGGCCGAGGTGCCGCCGGACCCCTCTGGCGCCGTGACGCCAAGCCCATCCATCGCCGCCGAAGCGCCCGCCGATGAGGTCCCCGAACTGGTTATCGAAGCCGCACCCATCGAGGACTTCGTGGCCCCCGCCGATGACGTACCTCCTGTTGACGATGTCCGGCAAGAGCAACTTGACCGCCTTCTTGAAGACCCCGAAATCGCGGCGGCGCTGGGTGTGCTGTCGTCGGTCCCCGATCAGCCCGGGCTTGGCATCGAACCCGCCCCTCTGGCCATGCAGGACAACGGGGACGGGGCCGAGGACGTGATCGAAGGCGCCGTCTCTGCCGCCGATATCCGCAGCAGCGCCGATGAATTCGCTTTGGGAGATCAGGCCGCGCAGGCCCGCGCCGATGACCGCCGCGATCTGGAGCGCGCGGGGCTGGTGGCGCTGGGGGCGCTGGCAGTGGGCATGATCGTCAATCGAAGCCGCGTCGTGGCGCGCTCGGACGAACGGGTGATCGTCCAGCGTGACGATGGTGACTATGAGGTCTGGCGTGACGATGACGTGATCCTGCGCGAGGAGGGGGCGGAACGGCGGATTGAACGCTATGCCGATGGCTCGACCCGCACGCGCTGGGATCGCAACGACGGCACCCAGATCGTCACTATCCGTGACGCCACTGGCCGGGTTCTCTGGCGCGAGCGCATCTTGCGCGACGGCACGGTGATCGAACTGGTGAACGACATGCGAGATCTTGAGCCGGTCGATGTGTCGGTCCTGCCAGAGCCGCGCCGTCGCGAGTTGCTGATTACTGACCGTACCGACCCCGATCTGGCGCTGGCGCTGCTGCGCGATGCCGAGGCCGATGCGCGCGCTCTGGACCGCTTTTTTACCCTGCGCCAGATCCGCGAGGTGCGCGAGGTGCGTGAACTGCTGCCGATCCTCAGCCCGCAGCCGATCACCTTTGCCACCAACCGCGCCAGCGTTCGCGCCACCGAGGCCGCAAAGCTGTCACAAGTCGGGCGGATCATGGCCCGCCTGATCGCGGACAACCCGCGCGAGGTGTTCTTGATCGAGGGGTACACCGACGCCACCGGATCGGCCGCCTACAATCTGGCGCTTTCGGACCGGCGGGCGGAATCCGTGGCTCTGGCCCTGATTGAATTCTTCGGCATCCCGTCCGAGAACCTGATCGTGCAAGGCTATGGCGAACGCCATCTGCGCATCGCCACATCCGCCGCCGAGGAACTCAACCGCAGGGTAGCGGTCCGGCGCATCACGCCTTTGATGGGCCGATAGAGACCGGGTCTGGTGTTTGCGTCGGTGAATGCGAGGAGACACCCGACCTCGCGACGACACCCCGCAGATATGGCACGTTAACGGTTGAAGCCAGACCCTTCGCGGACCGCGCCCGAGGCGGGCTGCGGATGGTGCGACAAGGTGCCGAGGATATGTTTGATACGTCATATCCGGCGACGTGCTGATCCCTCACTGATCCGGTGCATCCGAGGGGGATCATGCGCTGCACCTTGTCTGAGACTGCAGCCGAAACCACACCGGGGACGCCGCTGCAGGGCGTTCTGGCCTATCGCTTCGCCAATCTCGCGAATGCGCTGAACATGCAGGCAGGGAACGCAGCATTACCGCGCTCACGCTGCCGCCCGGATACGACGCTGGATTCCCGCGCTGAATCCCTCATGGGGTTTTCGCATCCAAGCCCAGATACTGCGCGACCGGCGCCAGTACGTCGATACGGTTGACCGCCACGCCTTGCGGGCGCGTATAGGTCGGGTCGGTGGCCACGACCGCAGACCCCACCGTCAGCGCCGTCAGATGCAGGAAGACCGCCTCAAGGCTTTCATCCGCGCGCCAGCCCTGCGATTGGGCGGCCCGGATTGCATCGCGCTGACCTTGGGCGAAATCGGTCAACAATTGGTCCAGCCGGTTGGGCGCGTGGCGCATCACATCGGGATTGCGCAGCACCTGATAATAGGCCGGGTTGGTGATCGCCCAGTCGATATAGGCCGCCGAGATCGCAAACAGTCGCGCACGCCCCTGCAACCCATCGCTGGCGGCGCGCACCCCGTCCAGCAGCCGCTGCGCCCCTTCGATGGCGAGGGCGGCCAGAAGGTCAGTCTTGGTCTTGAAGTGCCGCAGGGGCGCAGCGTGGCTGACCTCCAGTTCGCGGGCCAGGGCGCGCAGGCTGAGCTGCTCGATCCCGGTCTCATCCAGAATTCGCACGGCGCAGGTCAGCAGCGCCTCGCGCAGGTTGCCGTGGTGATAGGTCGGGGGCATGGATCTCGCTCTTATGTTGACAATGCCAACATTGGGTGTATGTTGGCGATGACAACATTGGCCCCACCGCCGCCGGAAGTCAACCGGAGGCGCGGCGCTACCGGAAAGGACGGACCCATGGCCACTCTGGTTTTCCCCCTTATGGCGGGGCTTCTGGGCTTTGGCACCGGGATTTTCGCCACCCTCTCGCTGATTGAAAAGCCGGTCTGGGCGCTGATGCGTGCACCGCGAACCCCGCGCGTCAGCGATGCCGAGGCGCGAGCGATCCACGCGATCCTCAAGCGCGTGATCCACCTGCTGCCGCCGACGATGATGGTGACGATGGCCGGAACCTCGATCCTCATGGGGGTGTATCTGGTGCAGACGGGCTTTGCTCCCGGCGCATTGGGGCTGGCGGCGGTGTTCTTTGGCCAACTGGCGCTGATCGTCGCGCGGCTGTCGCGCGATATCGCCGGGGTGGCCGGGGCGGAGTCGAACGGCAACATCGGCACTGTGCGCGACGGATTGGCGGCGTTGGCCCTGCTGCACCACCGCGGCCTGCTGATGACCGCGACGACCCTGATCCTGCTGTGGCTGCTGGCCGGCGGGATGTGACCCCAGACCCCGAAAGGACCGACCATGCCCAACCCTCGCCCATATGGCTATTCCCGCTTCACCCCTGAGGAATACGATTTCACCGAAGATACCGGCCTGATGGTCGGGCAGACGTTCCTCGATTTCGACCTGCACACGCTCGACGGCACGCCGGCGCGGCTATCGGATTACCTGCGGCACAAGCCGCTGGTTCTGGAGACCGGCTCGATGACCTGCCCGATGTATGCGCAAAGTGTGCCGCCCATGCAGGCGTTGATCCGCAAGTATCCGCAACTGGACCATGTGCTGCTCTATGTGCGCGAGGCGCATCCGGGCGAGCGTCAGCCGCAGCACGCCAGTCTGGACGCCAAGCTGGGCGCCGCTCGCACGTCCTGCGCGCGCTATCACGAGGAAAGCCGGCCGGTGCTGGTGGACACCCTCGACGGTGCCGCGCATCGGGCCTATGGCTCGATGCCCAATTCGGTTTTCATCATCGCCCCCGACGGCACGATCCTGTTCCGCAGCCTGTGGAACAATGCGGCCGAGATGGACATGATCCTGGGCATGGTCGCGCGCGGCGAGGCGCCCCCCTCGCGCGAACTCAAGGCCGTGCCGCCGTTTTCCTATCGCGGGGCACGGACGTTGTTCTATGGCGGGGTCGTGGCGATCTGGGATTTTGTGCGCGGCCTGCCTCGCCTGATCGCCAATCACCGCAAGGTCGGCAACATGTAGCCGGGGCCAGGGCGGCGGGGTCACTCCGCCGCGACGATCGAATAGTCAGGCGTCCCGCTCAAGACCAGATCCCAACTCGCGCCGGGGCGGACATTCTGGATTGCGCGGGGCTCAAAGCACGCAAGGCAGTTTCCACCGGACGTCGGTGCGCGGACCGAGGCATAGCGGACCACCGGATCGGCGGTCAGTGCCAGTTGGCCGGGGTCATCGGAAAGGTCATCGAAGACCCCGATGAAATCGGCCAACAGTTCGGGATTACGGGCACAGCTCTCGAACCATCCGGTAAACCCCAGTTCCCGCGCCCACGGGTAAGCCCTTCGATCTGGGCGCGGGTATTCAACTCGTCCTCGGTATCGACGAGGCCGCGCTGCGCAGGAGGCTTGATATGGGTGGTAGGCAAGACGCGGATCAGGCCGCGATCGGAAACCTCGAGTTGCCTCATGTGCCACCGCGCAGCGCGTCAAGATAGGTACGAATCGCGAGAATTTGCGGCACGCCATCGTCAATCACCGTCTTGACCGGGCGTCGATACGGCGCGCACGGGCCTTGAGGGGCAACGGCGTTGACTTGAGCGGGCGCACGGCTCTGCGCGACAGACTGACAGGGGAGCTCCCTTTCCGCGGAGCGCAGTTCAAATGACCTGAACATTGAGGTCATATGAACTGCCTGACGCAAGGGCGAAGCGGCGCGTCGCTCAGGCGCCGACCGCCCGATTCAGGATGGCATCGGCCTCATCGGCGCTGGCATCGGCGCCGGCCCAGGCGACATAGTGATCCGGGCGCACCACAACCAGCGCGGCGCCATAGGCGTTCGGCCCGGCGTCACGCACCTGCCGCAGCGGGATGCCGCGCGCTTGCGCCGCCTCGACAAAGCCATCCACCGAGACGTTGCCAAAGGCCAGCAGGGTAAATCCCGCGCTCAACTGATCGGTGGACCGCCCGCCCGAGGCCAGGAGGATCGGCGCCAGATGGTGACCGGGGCGGGCGGCAAAGCTGTGGTCGCCACGTGCGCTGGGCTGGCCGACGGAGCCGGTGACCAGCGGCGAACCCTGATAATTCGGCGAAAATTGTGCGACTTCGGCCCCCCCGATGTTGCGGGCATACCACGCCGCCTCGAAGGCTTCGCGGTCGGCCTCAGGGTTGTAGGTTTGCAAGAAGCGGTTGTCGGCGTCGATGAAGGCCTCGATGAAGTCGCGCGCGGTGGATTCGAACACCGGGCGGCGCTCGGTGTCGTAGCTGTCCAACAGCGCGGCGCCACCCCAGCCCTGCAGCGTGGCGGCCAGTTTCCAGCCCAGATTTCGCGCATCCTCAAAGCCGGTGTTGATTCCGTAGCCGCCGTAAGGCGGATGGCTGTGCGCCGCGTCCCCGGCAACAAAGATCCGGCCTGAACGATAGCGCTGTGCAATCGACACGCGCAGATCCCAAAAGCCGACATGGTCTATGTCCAGATCAAAGGGCTGGCCGACGACCCCGTGCAGCATGCTGCGGAAATCGTGGTCGGCCGTGGTCCCGCGTGGCACTGGCGCATGGAAGAACCAGCTTCCCACATCGACGCGGCCGAAGAACTGCCAATACCCCTCCATCGCCGGGTTGAGGACGTTGAAGAATGCCTTGCCCGGATAGCGTTTGAGCAACTCGTGCAGTTCCATCGAGCGGAACACCAGCAGCACCATCAGCCGTCCGTGATCGGACAGCTGCTGCGGGATACCCCCGGTCTCGCGCACGATCGAGCGGCTGCCATCGCAGCCCACGACATAGGGCGCGCGCAGAACCTCGCGCTGACCCCCGGCATGCACCGCAGTCACCTCGGCATGATCGCCTTGGTCGGCCACGCCGTCGACCGTCCAGCCCGCGCGCATCGTCACGCCTGGCACCTGCGCCGCACGGTCGCGCAGCACGCGCTCGGTTTCATACTGCGGCAGGCGTTCGTTGGGGGTGGCGTAATAGGCGTTCACGCTGGCGCGGTTCAGCCAGTCGTAATGCCAGGGGGACAGCAGCGTGCGGTAATGGGTGATGCCGCCGATGCCCACCTCGGCGGGCACCGGGCGGGCGGCGCGCAACTCGGCCTCGCAGCCCCAGGCGCGCATCGTCTCCATCGTGCGCTGGGTCAGGTTCTGGCCCTTGGGGATCGGCTGGGGCGCTGTGTGGCGCTCGAGAACCAACACCTTGACCCCGCGCTGACCCAGTTCGATGGCCAGCCCGGTGCCGACCGGCCCGCCGCCCGCGATGATGACATCAAATTCACCCATGCGTCAGACCAACCCTTGTTCCATGTAGATATGCTTGGTTTCCAGAAAGTCGTTCAGCCCTTCGGGCCCGTGCAGACGGCCCAGACCGGACTGGCCGTAACCGCCTGTCTCGGCCTCGGCCAGCAGACGCAGGTGGCTGTTGATCCAGACGGTGCCGGCGCGGATCGCACGGGACAGGCGCAGGGCGCGGTGGGCGTCGCGGGTAAACACGCTGGCGGCCAGACCATAATCGGTGGCGTTGGCTTTGTGGATCGCTTCGGCCTCGCCGTCGAAAGTTTCGATCGACACGATCGGGCCAAAGAGCTCCTGCTGCACCAGCGGCGAGGCGACATCCGCGATGCGAAACAACGTCGGCGTCAAAAAGGCGCCCCGGTTGAGCGCCGCGCCGCGCAGGATCACCTCGCCCTCATCTGCCGCCTGTTCGATCAGCCCCTCGATGCGCTTGAGGTTCACGCGGTCGATCAGGCTGCCCATCTGGCTGGAGGGATCGGCGCCGGGGCCAACCCGCACGGCGGCAAAGGCGGCGGTGATGCGCGCCTCGAAATCGCGCGCGATGCGGGCATCGACGAGAAACCGCGCAGCGGCGACGCAGATCTGCCCGGCCATCATCAGCGCACCCGGCACCAGTTCGCGCACAACTTGGTCCAGATCGGCATCGACGCAGATCACCGCCGGGGCCTTGCCTCCCAGTTCCAGTCCCACCTTCTTCAGCGTCGGCGCGGCGCCCGCCATGATCGCCTTGCCGGTCGCGGACGAGCCGGTGAACGAGATCACGTCGATATCGGGCGAGGCAACCATCGCCTTGCCCACCTCGACACCATTCTCGTTTACCGAATTGACCACGCCGGGCGGCAAGGACGGGCAGGCCGCCAGACATTCCAGCACCATCGCATGCACAAGCGGCGTCTGCGCGGCGGGTTTCAAGACACAGGTGCAGCCCGCTGCCAAGGCCGGGGTCAGAGAACGGATCAGCAGCGTCACCGGCGCGTTCCAAGGCACGATGATCGCGGCCACCCCGGCCGCCTCGCGGTGGAACAGCGACATTTGCCCCGGCATCATCTCCTGCATGGTGCCGCGAATCGTGCGCGCAAGACCCGCGTAATAACGCGTCTCGGAAATGGACCCCATCACCTCGCCCATTGCCTCGGCGCGCAGCTTGCCGTTTTCGGCGACGATCAGATCGGCAAGCGCGACTTTCTGCGCCTCCATCCGGTCGGCGAATTCGAACAGCACCTGCGCGCGCAGGCGCGGCGCCTGTGACCAGGTTGTGCCAAAGAACACCCGTCGCGTCTCGGCCGCAGCCTGCGCCAGCAGCGCGGCCGATCCGACATGCGCCTGCCCCAGCACCGCGTCATCGGCGGGGTTCACGCTGTCGAACAGCGCCCCGTCGGCGATCCACTGACCGCCGATCCAATGCCGCGCGGCGCTCACAGCGTCAGCCCCAGCAACTTCACCGCATTGTCCTGATAGACCTTCTTGCGCGTCGCTTCGGGCATCTCCATCCGGTCCAGAATGCGCAGGGTTTCGCGGATATACATTGGCCCCTGTTCAGGATCGAAAGGCGCGTCCGAGGCGAACATCACCCGGTCTTCGCCAAAGAACTCGATGGCATGCGCAATCGCGCGTTCGGACCCGAAAGACGCGGTATCGGCATAGAAGTCCTTGAAATACTCCAGATGCGGGCGCTTCAGCCCTTTGCGCACAGCGGCCAGATCGCGGTCGGTGGTGCGCGCGCCCATCTGGTCCCAGCCGGGGCCGACGCGCCCTTCGAAGAAGGGGATCATCCCGCCGGCGTGGTGGGTGATGACGTTCAGACCCGGATAGCGGTCGAATAGCCCGGAAAACACCATCCGCGCCATCGCGGCCGAGGTTTCATAGGGCCAGCCGAAGGTCCACCAGATTTCGTATTCCGAGCGGCTCTCGGTCAGGTAATCGGGGAAATTCTGGCCGCGCGCCGGGTGCAGCCACAGGGCCTTGCCACTGTTCGCCATGAACTCGAAAAAGGGTTCGAATTCCGGGCTGTCCAGCGGTTTTCCCTGAACGTTGGTGAAAATCTGCATCCCGCAGGCGCCCATGGCCAGCGTGCGGCGGGCGTCTTCGACGGCGGCTTCGGGGTTGTTCAGAACGGCGGTGCCGATGAAGCCGGGGAAGCGGTCGGGGTATTTGAGGCACAGTTCCGCCATTCCCTCTGCGCCGACCTGCGCGAACTCCAGCGATTTCACCGGATCGGCGAATTTCTCGAACGGGGGCGAGGCCAGCGACAGGATCTGGCAATAGTCCTCGCCGAACATGTCCATCACTTCAAACCGGCGGTCTAGGTTGGTCATCATCGGCACAGCCTCGGACCGGCGGGTGATGTCGGTGGTGGCGCCGACATGGTCGATCAGCAGGTCGTGATAGGCTTTCGGCCAGATGTGGTTGAAGACGTCGATCTTTTTCATGCTTGCCTCGTCAGCTGGCCACCGGCTCGTCGGTGCGTTTCTCGGTCAGGGTTTCGGTCAGGCGGCGGGCGGCGTCCTGCACGGATTGCGCCAAGCGCGCCAAGGTCAGGTCGTCGAGAGTTTCGCGGTTGATGGTCATGCACAGCACCGCCACCGGCGCGCGGCTGGCGTCGAACACCGGCGCGGCGACGCCGACGACGCCATCGGTCACCTCACCCCGGGCGATCAGCGCGCCCTTTCGCATCCCGCGCAAGGTGTCGGCGATCTGCTCATAGGTCTCGCCCAGCCCCAGTCCGCGCATTTCGTCGAAATTCTCGACGATTTTCTCCAGCATCTGCTTTTTCGGCAGATGCGCCAGAATCGCCCGCGAAATCGCTCCGCGCGCCAAGGGCATCGGCCGCCCGCGCGGATAGCTGGAGCGCGGGTTGGGGGTGGAGACCTCAGAGGCCACGCAGAGCAGTTTGTTGCCATACCAGCGCACCAGCAGCGCGGTGCACGGATGCAGCGCCGCCAGATCGCGCAGCAGGCCCTGCCCCTGACACAGCAGCGCGTCGGATTTGCGCATGAGGAAATCCATTTCCACCACGCGCGGCCCCAAGGTCCAGCCGTGCGAGCCGTTCTGCGCCAGAAACCCCAGCTCCTTGAGCGATTTGACATAACGATACAGCGTCGGGCGGGAATAACCGAGGGCGGCGATCATCTCCTCGGCCGTCCATTCCAGCCGATCCTCGCTGAACAGTTCCAGAATGCCCAGAATACGCTCGGCGCTGCCGGTTCCGGTGGTCATGGCGTGGCCTCGCGGGTAGAGCGGGCGCGGCGAACATCCAGCAGCATCAACGAAATCCCCCCGGCAACACCGGCGATATCGGTCAGCAGCGCGCCGGGGAACAGGGTGGCAGGCATCATCGCCATCAGCCCGGTCAGCGCAAACATCACCCGCATCGCCATCGACAGACGCTGCGCGAAATACCCCGCCAATGCAGCCGACACCAGCCAGACACCCATCACCGCCGTCACCACGGCCAGCGCGATCTCGCCCGGCGCGCCGATCAACAGCAGCGAGGGGGAAAAGACGAACAGGAACGGCACGACATAAGCCGACCAGCCGAACCGCATCGCCGCCCAGCCCGTCGCCATCGACGGCGCCCGCGCGATCGAGGCGGCGGCAAAGGCGGCCATGGCGATGGGCGGGGTGATCATCGACATCATCCCGAAATAGAGGACGTAAAGATGCGCCGCGATGGGCTCGATCCCCAGTTGCACCAGAGCGGGCGCGACCAGTGCGGCGAGCAGCACATAGACCCCCAGCGTCGGCAGTCCCATGCCCAGAATGATGCAGACCACCGCCGACAGCGCCAGCAGCAGGATCACGCTGCCGCCGCCGACTTGCACCAATAGATAGGTCAGGTTGAAACTGAGGCCGCTGATGTTCAAGACTGCGATCACCACACCTGAGGCGGCGGAAATCAGCAGAATCTCCACCACACCGTGCCCGGTCTGCGCCAGCGCGCCGAACAGCCGTCGAATGCCGGGGCGTTGCCCGCGGTACCCGATTGCCAGTGCGGTGATCATCAGCACCAGCGCTGCCCACAGCGCCGCGCGCTCGGCCTGATAGCCCTGCCAGAACAAGAGGTAAATCAGCACCGCAAAGGCCAACAGGAAGTGCAGCCCGCTCAGCACAGCGCGGCCCGGTGGAATCTCGCTTTTCGGGATCGCCTTGATGCCCAGCCTCGCGGCCTCGAGATCGGCCTGAATGAACAGCGCGACGTAATACAGGATCGCCGGAACCAGCGCCGCCAGCACCACGTCGGAATAGGGGATGCTCAGAAACTCGGCCATCAGGAACGCCGCAGCTCCCATGACCGGCGGCATCAGTTGTCCGCCGGTCGAGGCGACAGCCTCGATCGCGGCGGCCTTGTGCGCGGGATAGCCGTCGCGCTTGATCATCGGGATTGTGACAACCCCTGTCCCCACCACATTCGCCACGGCCGAGCCGGAAATCGCCCCGAACAGACCTGAGGCCAGCACTGCGATCTTCATCGCGCCGCCCCGGAAGCGCCCCATGACGATCATCGCCGCATCGGTAAAGAACCCCGATCCGCCGGTCAGGTTCAACAGCGTGCCGAACAGGATGAACGACACCACGACGGTCGCCGCCACTGACATCGGCAGACCCAGAATGCCGTTGGAGTCGAGGGCGACATAGCCCGTCAGCATCTCCCAGCCTTGCGCGCGGCCTTGCAGGCGGCCGGGCATGAGGTTGCCGAACAGGCCATACAGAAGGAAAACGCCGATGATGATGACCAGCGCCCAGCCGGTGGCACGGCGCAGGGCCTCCAGCATCAGGGCCAGAACCGCCAGCCCGGGCACCCAGACCTCGGGCGGGCGGGAAAAGATCATCAACACCAGGTCCGGATACCGGACCGCAATGTATCCGACAGCGACCATGGAAATTGCGGCGAGCACGACATCATGCAGCGGCACCACCTCGCGCACTGCACCGCGACGGGCGGGCAGGGTCAGAAAGGCGATGGGCAGCACGAACATCAGCATCCCGGCAAAGAACTGCTGCGGATACAGGCCCAGCCCGATCTGCCGCTGCAGGGACAGCGCCCAGCCGATCGCCGTCAGCGTCATCAACGCTGCGAGAGTGTCGGCCAGAGGCCGCCAGAGGCCGGGGGCAAGGCCGATCATCGGCTTGCCGGATTCCATGGTCGCCATCGGATATGCCTCAGTTCAGGCCGGCTTCTTCGAAGAAGCGCAGCGCACCGGGGTGGAACTGCGACACACCGGGGTCGCCGCGCATGTTGGCCGGGCGGAAGGCGGCCATCGGCGGGAAAGTCTGGACCATCACGTCCGAACGCTCGTGCATGGCGCGGACCAGTTGATAGACCACGTCATCGGGCACGCCCGCGTGGGCAAAGACCACCTGCGGAAAGGCGATATAGACCGTATCCTCCAGCACACCGGGCGCGGCACCCGCGGGCAGCGTGGTGAAATAGGCGGTCGGCCAATGGCTGCGTGCGGCCTCAAGCGCGGCATCGCTGGTGTCGGCGACGCCGAGGGCCCGCAATCCGCCGACGGCAGCGTCCGCTTCGCGCACCTTGCCTGCGCCATGGGCAAAGATGAAGCCGACGGCATCGCCCGCCATGAAGGCATCCGCCCCCGCCGTAACCGAAGCCACGTTGACCGGCACCATGTCCGCGCGGGTCATTCCGGCGGTTGAATAGAAGGCGTCGAGCTGCGGCAGGATGGTGTTCTGCGCGGTATAGCCATCAGCCATCGGCTGGCCGCGAAGCTGCTCCAGCGTGGTGATGCCGCTGTCAGCACGCACAAAGACCGCCTCGACCAAAGGCTGCAAGAAGGCGACGATGCGCAAATTCTCGTTCGGGCGTCCTTCCCACCAGCTTTCGCCGGTCAGCGCATAGTTGACCTCTTGCAGGTTGGCGATGCCAAACTCGATGCCCCCGGCATTCAGCAGCGGGATGAACTGGTTGGGGCTGGTGGCCGGGGTGATCGTGGTGTTCAGCCCGGCGGCGTTGGCCGCGTTGGCCACCGCAGTGCCGATGTTGTGGAACAGCGATCCGGGGTTCGACGTGGCGATCCCCACCGACTGGGCCGAGGCCGCGCCGGAGACGGCGACAAACCCGGCGATGGCTGCTGCCATCGTCAATACTTTGGTCATGGACTTCCTCCCTGTGGTGCGCCCCTCCCGGGCAGCAAAAATCTCATTAGATGAGATTTCTGTGCAGATTGAACTTGTAAAAGATACATTTCAAGCACAATTTGACGCCGCGCCGGAGGAAACTGCCCGGTGTCGGAGGATCGACATGACCGCAAAACTCTCGTCGGCCGCACCGCGGACCGGGGCCGAAGCCGTGCTGATGGCGCTTAAAGCGAATGGCATTGACTGGCTCTTTGCCAACGCCGGGACTGACTTTCCCCCGGTGATCGAGGCGCTGGCGGCGCTTCCTGCTGACAGCATGCCGACGCCCGTGACGGTCCCCCACGAAACCGCCGCCGTGGCCATGGCGCACGGGTTTTATCTGGTGAGTGGCCAGCCGCAGGCGGTGATGGTGCATGTCAATGTCGGGCTGGCAAATGCGGTGATGGGGGTCATCAACGCGGCGTCGGACATGGTGCCGATGGTGGTAATGTCCGGCCGCACGCCGCTGACGGAAACCGGTCGCGCCGGGCGGCGGCTAACGCCGATCCAGTATGGGCAAGAGATGTTCGACCAGACCGCGCTGGTGCGCGAATCGGTCAAGTTCGAATACGAGATGCGCTATCCCGAGCAGGGCGGCGCGATGGTGGCGCGCGCCGTGTCGCTGGCGATGACCGAACCGCGCGGTCCGGCCTATCTGAGCCTGCCGCGCGAACCCCTGGGTGCCGCCATCGAACCGGGCGCACCTGCCGACCTGACCCCCCGGCCCGCGGCCAGCCCTGCGGCGCCCGATCCCGCTGCGCTGGCGCAGGCCGTGGCGATCCTGTCTGCCGCGCGCCGCCCGCTGGTGATCTGCCAGCGAGGCGATACCAGCGGCGCGGTGGCTCGCGCCCTGTCCGATCTGGGCGCGCGACACGGCATTGGCACGGTCGAGCCCTTTGTGATCCGCAATGTGCTGGCCACCGATGATCCGGCAAGTCTGGGTTCGGCACCCACTTTGGCACGCGAGGCCGATGCGATCGTGGTCGTGGACAGCCCGGTTCCCTGGATCGAGGCGACGCAATCGCCTGCGCCCGATGTGCCGGTGATCCATATCGGCCCCGACCCGGCCTTCTCGCGCCTGCCGATGCGTGGCTATCGCAGCGCGCTGTCGATCACTGGTGATCCGGCGGCGACCGTGGCGGCGATCAGCGCAGCGCTGGTCACGGAACCGTCGGTTCTGGCCGAGCGTCACGCCGAACTGGCCCGCCGATCTGCCATACGCGCCACCAATCGCCAGCGGATAATCGACACCGCCCGCAGCAGCGATCCGATGGGCGCGGAATGGCTCAGCCATTGCCTTAGCGAGGTGATGGACGACGACGCGGTGATCTTTTCCGAACTGGGGCTTGTGCCCGGCGCGATGCTTCTGAAAGGGCCCAACCGGCTGTTTTCAAACCCGCATTCCGGCGGGCTGGGCTGGGCGCTGCCCGCAGCGCTGGGCGCGCAACTGGCGCGACCCGGTAAGCTGACCATCGCCGCGATGGGGGACGGCAGCTATATTTTCGCCAACCCTGTCGCCTGCCACCAGATCGCCGAGGCTTTGCACCTGCCGGTGCTGATCGTGGTCAAGAACAACGCGATGTGGAACGCGGTGCGCCGCTCGGTCGTGCTGGCCTATCCCGATGGCGCCGCCGCGCGGGCCAACGAGATGCCGCTGACCGGCCTTGCCCCGGTGCCCGATTTCGCCAGCGTCGCCCGCGCCAGTCGTGCGCACGCTGAGCGGGTGGAAACTGCCGAGGCCCTGCCACTGGCACTGGCCCGCGCGCTGGCGGTGATCCGGGACGAAGGGCGCGCAGCGCTGCTGGATGTGCGGGTGGCGGTGTCGGATGCTCATTGACGCGTTGCCCGACGCGGTCAGCTGGCCCCCGCTGCTGGCCGCCGTGGCCGCGCTGGCCTTTGGCGGGGTGCTCAAGGGGGCGACTGGCGCGGGATTTCCGTTGATCGCCGTGCCGGTGATCGCGCTGGCATATGACGTGCCGACGGCGGTGGTGGTGATG
>CALESR010000234.1 GCA_937907485.1 uncultured Paracoccaceae bacterium
GGAAAATCTGCCAGTGAGTCACAAGGGGGGGGCGCCCCCGCGGGGGGGGGGGGGGGGGGGGGGGTCAGCCCCCCAACAAGCCCGCCCGGTCACGCCGGCTCGACGTTGCGCGCCTCATCGGCACGGCGGCGGGCACGGTCGTCCATGAACTGGTCGAACTCGGCCTTGTCCTTGGCCTCGCGCAGACGGCGCAGGAAGTCCGAGAAGGCCTGCTGCTCGTCTTCCAGACGCTTCAGCATGTCCGATTTGTAGGCGTCAAAGGCGGCATTGCCCGAGGGGGCGTGCATCGCCCAGGCGTGGCGGTGGTTGGTGTGGCTGCGGCAGGATTTTCCGAACATCTTCTTTCCCCAGATCATGTAAGCGAGCAGTGCGAGGCCGATCGGCCAGAAAACGATGAAGCCAACGACCATGGCGGCGATCCACGCCCCCCGGCCCCGTTCATCGAGCCAGGTTTCTGCGCGGCCGGGCCAGGCGGCGATTGCGGTCATGTCAGTGTCTCCTTCTGCTGTGTTAATGTTATTTACATTCACATAGATGGAAATGGCAAGTCCGCATTCAAGGGCCGGTCGCAGATTTTTTTGGTCAATCGCGCTCGATCAGCCCCAGACCGCGCAGATAGATGCCGATGCCGGCCTCGAGCAGTTCTTCGGGAGTGAAGGGTCCGCGTGCGCCGGGTTTGCCGCGCGAATAGAGTTCGACGATCCCGTGGCTGAGCGCCGAGATATGCGCGGCGAACATCGCGCCGGGTGGGCGACGGTCGGCGGGCATGCGGGCCGACAGCGTCTCGGCGGCATGGGTCAGCACCCGTTTGGCGCGGTCGGCGGCGCGGGCCAGTTCGGGCGTCTGGCCGGGGCTGACGCCACTTTCGAACATCGCCATATAGTGACCGGGGTATTTGCGGGCAAAGGCCAGATAGGCCCGGCCGACCGCCTCGAAGGCCGCCAGCGGCGAGGGCCGCCCCTCGTCATAGGCATAGGTGAGCACATCGGCGAAGAGGTCATAGCCCTGGGTGGCGATCTCGGCGATCAGTTCGTCGCGGCCGGTAAAGTGCCGGTAGGGCGCCGCCGCCGACACATCGGCGCGTTTCGCCGCCTCGGCCATGGTAAAGCCGGTCGGCCCCTTTTCGGCGATCAGGTCCAGCGCCGCCTCGACCAGCGCCTGCCGCAGGTTGCCGTGGTGATAGCCGCGCTTGGTCATGGTGTCGCGCTCCGGCCTTGCTGGCCCTGACCGTTGCTGCGCGGATCGGCCCCGGCTGACAGCGCCGGCGCCCGCTGATCCACCCTTGCAATGGGCGGCGCGCTTGCATAAATGGGCCTTGAGAGATCGGCGCGGGCAGTCGCGTCGCCAACCCGGTCAGGTCCGGAAGGAAGCAGCCGCAACGATTTCCGTCTGGGTCGTGTCCGGTCTCTCACCTCTCCCCCGCACTCAGCGTTTCGGCTTGCCCTTCTTGGGCGCGGGTTCGCTGCCCATCGCGCGGGCGGCCTGCGCGGCGGCGCGCAGTTCCTCGGCGATTTCCTCGGCCTCGTCGGGTTCGAAATCGAGCGGCAGTTCGATGCCATTGCCGACGACATAAATCCGCACCATGCCCAGCGAGGTCGGTCCGATCTGCAGATCGGCGGCGATGTCGCTTTCCTTGTTGATCCCCATGGCTTTCCCTTTCCGGCTTTCCCCGTGCCTAGCGCGCGGGGCGATCCGGTGCAAGCGTGGCGCACTTGACAGCCGCCGGACGCGATTGCAGCCTGCCGCCATGGACCCCGCCCGCATCGCCCCGTTTACCGCCGCCGATTCCGACTGGCTGATCGCCCGTCACGCCGAACTTTATGCGCGCGATGAAGGGTTTGACGCCAGTTTCGGCCAGTTGGTCGGCCAGATCGTCACCGATTTTCTGGCCGATCACGACCCGGCGCGCGAGGCAGGCTGGATCGCATGGTCCGGCGCGCGGCGGCTGGGGTCGATCTTTGTCGTCGAGGAGGCGCCGCAGGTCGCCAAGCTGCGGCTGGTGCTGCTGGAGCCCGAGGCGCGCGGCACTGGTCTGGGTCAGCGGTTGCTGGACACCGCGATGGGCTTTGCCCGCGCGGCCGGGTTCACCGTGATGCGTCTGTGGACGCATGAAAGCCACGTCGCCGCCTGCCGGATGTATGCGCGCAACGGCTTTGCCCTGACCCGCAGCGAGGCGAAACGCTCGTTTGGTCAGGATGTGGTCGAGCAAAGCTGGGAGCGCCCGCTGTAGCCGTCTCGCCGCGATTGCCCCCTTGCGTTCGCGCCCGCGCGAGGCTAAACGGCGCGCGAGTGCAGCTTTAGCTCAGTTGGTTAGAGCACCAGATTGTGGATCTGGGGGTCCCCCGTTCGAGCCGGGGAAGCTGTACCATTCCCCCCGCCTCAGCCCTTTAACAGCCAGTCCGCCACCCGTGCCGCCGCCGAGCCGCGCGCCAACGGGCGTTGGCGCAGCAGTCGCAGCCCGGCCGCCAGCGGCACCGCCGGGCCGATCGGCGCCACCAGCAGCCCGGCCTGCAGATGTCGCCCCAGCAGCGCCAGATGGCCGATCAGCACGCCCTCGCCCGCCACGGCCTCGCCCACCGCCAGCCCATAGAGCGAATGCACATTGGCCGCAGCACCGGGGCCGGGAACCTGCGCCCCCTGCGCCCAGAGCCGCCAATCCCCATCCCAGGTGGAATCGGTCAGCCGGGGCAGCGCGGACAGGTCGGCGGCGCGGGTCAGCCGGGGCGCCAGCGCGGGGGCGCAGACCGGGATCAGCGCATCCTCGGCCAGCAGCGTGCCGCCCGACGGCGCGAGGAACAGCGCCAGATCATAGGGCGCGCGTTTGCCTTGCGGCGGGCGTTCCAGCGCGGTGATCGACAGCGCGATCCCCGGCAAAGCGGCGCGCAGGGCGGGCAGCCGAGGCGCCAGCCACAGTTGCGCGACGGCGGGCAGCGCGGCGATGCGCACCGTCGCGCCGACCGGCGCCAGCGCCTCGGCCACCGCGCCGAGACTCGCGGCGAGCGCGGTTTGCAGCGCCCTGGCCGGGGGAAGCGGCATCACGCCGCGCGGCCCTCGGGCAAAGAGGGGCGTCGCCTGCCAGCGTTCCACCGCGCGGACCTGCGCGGCGACGGCGCCGGGGCTGAGGCCCAGCGCCGTGGCCGCCGCCGAAAACCCCCCGCATCGCACCGCCGATTCGAACCCGGCCAGCGCGTCGAAGGGCGGGTTTGGCGCCAGCGCCGCCAGCGCGGCCAGCGGCGCCTCGAGGCCCTGCGCCAGCGCCTGCCCGGCCGGGGTCAGCACCACGCCGCGCGGCATCGCGGCAAAGAGCGGCTGGCCCAGCCGCGCCTCGAGCCCGCGCACCCGCAGACGCACCGCTCCCGGCGTCACGCCCAGCGACTCGGCCGCCGCCGCATAGCCGCCGAGCCGCGCGGCTTTGGCAAAGATCGCCAGCGCGCCAAGGCCGGGCAGCCGGGGCGAGGGGGGGGCGAGGGCCATGAGACTCAGCTCCTTTGCGCCTCACTCGACAGGAAATTGCATTTGCGCACAAGCCCGCAAACCGCCACCCTGCCGGGAAAACAGGAGTTGCCGATGCCCCATCTTGCCCCCCGCCCCTGGGTTCCCGCCGCTGCCGAGGCGCATGTGCAGACCCTCGCCAGCCGTGCCGCCAGCCTTGACAGCGCGGCGCTGGACGCGCGCATCGAGGCGCTGATCGTCGAGAACCGCCAGCGGCATGAGCGCGACGCCTTCAACCTGAACCCCGCCACCAACGTGTTGAACCCGCGGGCCGAGGCGGCGCTGTCGCGGGGTCTGGGGCAGCGGCCCTCGCTGGGCTATCCGGGCGAGAAATACGAGACCGGGTTGCAGGCGATCGAGGAGATCGAGGTCATCGCGGCGGAACTGGCGGCCGAGGTCTTTGGCGCCCGCCATGCCGAGGTGCGGGTGGGGTCGGGCGCGCTGGCGAACCTTTATGGCTTCATGGCGCTGGCCAAACCCGGCGATTGCATCATCGCGCCGCCTGCCAGCATCGGCGGGCATGTGACGCACCATGCCGAGGGCTGCGCGGGGCTTTATGGGCTGGTGACGCATCCGGCCCCGGTGGATGCCGATGGTTTCACCGTCGATCTGGACGCGCTGCGCGATCTGGCGCTGACGGTGCGGCCCAAGGTCATCACCATCGGCGGCAGTCTGAACCTGTTCCCGCATCCAGTGCCGCAGATCCGGGCGATTGCCGACGAGGTCGGCGCCAAGGTGCTGTTTGACGCCGCGCATCAATGCGGGATCATCGCAGGGGGTGTCTGGGAAAACCCGCTGGCGCAGGGCGCGCATCTGATGACGATGAGCACCTATAAATCGCTGGGCGGGCCGGCGGGCGGGCTGATCGTCACCGATGATCCGGCGATTGCGCAGCGGCTCGACGCCATCGCCTATCCCGGCCTGACGGCGAATTTCGACGCCGGGCGGGTGGCGGCGCTGGCGATCACGCTGCTGGACTGGCGCGAACATGGCCGGGCCTATACGCAGCGCATGGTCGATCTGGCGCAGGCCTTTGCGCAGGCGCTGACGGCGCAGGGCATTCCGGTATTTGCCGCCGCGCGAGGCGCGACGCAGTCGCACCAGTTCGCGCTGCAGGCGGCGGGGTTGGGTGGCGGTCAGGCGGCCTCGCGCCGGTTGGAGGCGGCGGGGTTCCTGACCTGCGGCATCGGCCTGCCGATCGCGCCGGTGGCGGGTGACCTGAACGGGCTGCGCATCGGCACGCCGGAACTGGCGCGTTGGGGGGTCGAGGTGGCGGACATTCCCGCGATTGCGGCGCTGCTGGCCGAGGCGCTGCGGTCGAACGACCCGGCGACGCTGGCCCCGCGCACCCGCGCCCTGCGCGCGCGGTTCGACCGGTTGCATTTCATCCGGGCGTGATGGGGAGCGGTGCGTGCGAGCACGCACCCTACGGAGTAGCCGCCGGATTCGGGTGGATGGTGCGTGCGAGCACGCACCCTACGGTGCGGGGGGCGGTGCGTGCACCGTCGCGCTATTCG
>CALESR010000235.1 GCA_937907485.1 uncultured Paracoccaceae bacterium
TGCGGTCCACATACGGACGGAAGAGGGCGGTTCAGCGGCCGACGTCATCATGCCCCAGTTGCACGCGGGCGGCAAATTCGACCAGAATTCCTACAAGGTCTCGGGCGGGTTGCACGGCGTCGGCGTCTCGGTGGTCAACGCGCTCAGCGACTGGCTGGAACTGCGCATCTGGCGTCAGGGCAAGGAATGGCGCGCCCGGTTCGAGAACGGCGATACGGCGGTGTCCCTCTATGCCGTCGGCGACGCGCCGCCCGGCGAAAAGGGCACCGAAGTGCGCTTCATGGCCTCGGCCAAGACAAACCGTCCGGACGGCACCTTTTCGAACCTCGATTACATCTTCAAGACACTGGAAAACCGCCTGCGCGAACTGGCGTTCCTCAATTCCGGCGTGCAGATCGTCATCGAAGACGAACGCCCCGCCGAACCGCTGAAATCGGAGTTCTGCTATGAGGGCGGCGTGCGCGAATTCGTGCGCTATCTCGACCGCTCGAAAACCCCGGTGCTGCCGACGCCGATCTGGATTTCCGGCGACAAGGACGGCATCGGCATCGAAGTGGCGATGTGGTGGAACGACAGCTACCACGAAACCGTGCTGCCCTTTACCAACAACATCCCGCAGCGCGACGGCGGCACCCATCTGGCGGGCTTTCGCGGCGCGCTGACCCGGACGATCACCAAATACGCGCAGGAAAGCGGCATCGCCAAGAAGGAGAAGATCACCTTCACCGGCGACGACGCGCGCGAGGGGCTGACCTGCGTGCTGTCGGTCAAGGTGCCCGATCCGAAATTCTCCAGCCAGACCAAGGACAAGCTGGTCTCATCCGAGGTGCGCCCGGCGGTCGAGAATCTGGTCAACGAAAAGCTGTCCGAGTGGTTCGAGGAAAACCCCGGCCCCGCGCGGCAGATCGTCGGCAAGATCGTCGAGGCCGCGCTGGCCCGTGAAGCCGCCCGCAAGGCGCGCGACCTGACCCGGCGCAAGACCGCGCTCGACGTCGCCAGCCTGCCCGGCAAACTGGCCGATTGTCAGGAACGCGACCCGGCTAAGTCCGAGATTTTCCTCGTCGAGGGCGACTCGGCCGGTGGCTCGGCCAAACAGGGGCGTTCACGCCACAATCAGGCCGTGCTGCCGCTGCGCGGGAAAATCCTCAACGTCGAACGCGCCCGCTTTGACCGCATGCTCGGCAGCCAGGAGATCGGCACCCTCATCACCGCGCTGGGCACCGGGATCGGCCGCGATGAATTCGACCTGTCGAAACTGCGCTACCACAAGGTCGTCATCATGACCGACGCCGACGTGGACGGCGCGCATATCCGCACCCTGCTGCTGACCTTCTTCTTCCGTCAGATGCCGCAACTGATCGAGGGCGGGCACCTCTATATCGCCGAACCGCCGCTCTACAAGGTCGCGCGCGGCAAGTCCGAGGTCTATCTGAAGGACCGCGCCGCGCTCGAGGATTACCTGATCGCGCAGGGCGTCGAGGGGGCCTTGCTGCGGCTGCAGAGCGGGCAGGAAATCGCCGGCGCCGATCTGGCCCGCGTGGTGCTCGAGGCCCGGCACACCCGGCGCATCCTCGAATCCTTCCCCACGCATTACCCGCAGCACATCCTCGAACAATCCACCATTGCCGGGGCGCTGATCCCCGGAGTCCTCGACACCAACGCGCAGGCCGTCGCCGATACCGTCGCCGCGCGGCTGGACCTGATCGCGCCGGAATACGAAAAAGGCTGGCAGGGCCGCCCGACGCAGGACCACGGGCTGCGGCTGTCGCGGATGCTGCGCGGGGTCGAAGAGGTCCGCGTGCTGGACGGCGCCGCGCTGCGCTCGGGCGAGGCCCAGCGCCTTGGCCGCATGACCGGCGCGCTGCAAGAGGTCTACCGCCACACCGCCCGTCTGGTGCGCCGCGACCGCACCGCGCTGATCCACGGCCCGATGGACCTGCTGCGCGCGATCCTTGGCGAAGGCGAAAAGGGCCTCAGCCTGCAACGCTACAAGGGTCTGGGCGAGATGAACCCGGAACAGCTGTGGGAAACCACGCTTGATCCAGAGGCCCGCACCCTGCTGCAGGTCCGCGTCGATGACGTGGTCGAGGCCGACGACATCTTTTCAAAGCTGATGGGCGATGTCGTCGAACCCCGGCGCGAGTTCATCCAGAAAAACGCGCTGAACGTCGAAAACCTCGACGCCTGAGGCCGGGGTGCGTGTGCGCACGCACCCTACAGGCCACCCCGCCCATGTGGCGCCCAAAAATCCAGCACCGGGCCGGTGGGCACGATCCGGTGCGGGTTAATCGTGTCGTGCGAATAGTGATAATGCCGGGTGATGTGGTCCATGTGGACAGTGCCCGCCACGCCCGGCATCTGGAACACCTCACGCGTGAACCCCCACAGCGCCGGGTAATCGACGATCCGCCGCCGGTTGCACTTGAAATGCCCGTGATACACCGCATCGAACCGCACCAGCGTGGTGAACAGGCGAATGTCCCCTTCAGTCAGCCGCGCGCCCATCAGATAGCGTTGGCGTGACAGCCGGTCCTCCAGCCAATCCAGCGTGTCGAACAGCGGGCCGACCGCCGCGTCATAGGCCGCCTGCGTGGTGGCAAAGCCGGACAGATAGACGCCATTGTTCAGCGTCTCGTAAATCCGCGCGTTCACCGGCTCCAGACCCGCGCGCAGGTCTTCGGGCCACAGGTCAGGCCCCTGACCAAAGGCCGCCAGCATGCGGATGATCTCGCTGCTTTCGTTCGAAACGATCGTGCCGCGCTGCGTGTCCCACAGCACCGGCACCGTGGCCCGGCAACTGGCCTGCGGATCGGCGCGCGTATAGATCTGGTGCAGGAACTCGGCCCCGAACAGCGCATCGCCGGTGGCACCGGGGAAATCCGTGCGAAATTCCCAGCCCTGCCCCAGCATGTCGGGATGCACGACCGAGACACCGATCTGCCCCTCCAACCCCATCAGCGCCCGCACGATCATCACCCGATGCGCCCAAGGGCAGGCATGCGAGACATAGAGGTGATAACGCCCGCTGTCGGGCGCGAACCCCCCACTGCCCGAGGGGCCGGGCGCCCCGTCCGGGGTGATCCAGTTGCGCCACTGCGCCTGTGTGCGGCGAAAAACCCCGCCGGTGCTGGCCGTGTCATACCACTCATCGGACCAGCGGCCCTCGATCAGATGTCCCATGCGTGTCTCCTTGCTGACCGATTAGGTGGTCTCGCCGCCGACAAGGTCAACCGCCTCACCGGGCGCAGGGCCTGTGCGCTGACAAACACAGCGCCGTAATTGTCGCACCGCCACCCTTGGATTTACTTGTTTTTACCAAATTCCCCCGCATCATCAGACGCAGGGAATGGGAGGCATTGATGTTTGAGTCGCTACCCGACGATATCCGCCGTGGGATCGAGGCCGCGCAGAAACGCGCGATGCGCAAGGGCTCGCGCCTCAGCGTTCAGGCGGGTGACAAGGTTCTGCCCATCCTGCGGCTGTGGGACACCGGGTTCAGCGTCGATGCCGAACGCGCCCCCCGGCTGCGCGGTCTGGTCGATATCTTCGACGGCCCGCGCCATGTCAGCCAGGCGCTGATCGTCGCCGCCAGCGAGGACAGCGGCGAGATGACCTATGAGTTCAAGCGCGACACGCCAATCACCAGCACGCCGATCCGCGACTATGTCGAGGATCGCGCGGCACCGGGCGGGTATTTGCCCCGCCCGGCCTGAGCCCGCTTATTGCAGATCGCCAAACGCCGCCTGCAGCCGCGCCACGGCCTCGACAATACGGGCGCGCGGGGTGGCGATGTTGAACCGAAGATAGGTTTCGCCCCCCGTGCCAAAGCTGTGGCCATAGTTCGCCGCGATCCGCGCGTCCTTTTCGACCCGGCGGGTGACCTCGTCCGCGCTCATCCCGGTGCCTGCGAAATCCACCCATTCCAGATAGGTCGATTGCAGCGGCGTCACCCGTGCCCCCGGAATCGCCGCGATCCCGGCCTCGAACACCTGCCGGTTGCCATCGAGATAAGCGTTCAGCGCATCGACCCAGGCCGCACCCTCGGGCGAATAGGCCGCCGTCACCATGACAAGACCAAAGGAATTGCCGCTGATGCCGCCCCCCTCCATGACGGCGGCGAATCGCGCACGCAGCGCCGGATCGGCGATGATGACATTGCCGGTATGGGCGCCGGCGATGTTGAAGGTCTTGGTCGCCGCCGTCAGCATCACCAGCCGGTCGGCGATATCCGGCGCGGCCTTGGCCATCACCGTATGCACGTGGCCGGGCATCACCAGATCATGGTGGATCTCATCCGAGACCAGCACCAGATCATGCGCCTTGGCAAAATCGGCCACGCCGCGCAACTCGTCCTGCGTCCAGACCTGCCCGCCCGGATTGTGCGGCGAACACAGGATCGCCATCCGCGTCCCCTCGGGCAGGGTCGCCGGGAAAGCCATCGTCATGCGGCCGTCGACCTCGACCAGCGGCACCTCGACAACATGGCGCCCGGCGGCGCGGATCACCCGGGCAAAGGCGTGATAGACCGGGGTGAACAGCACAACCCCCTCGCCCGGCTGCGAAAACGCCTGCACACACAGCGCCGTGCCATTCACCAGCCCATGCGTGGTAAAGACATGCGCCGGGTCCACCACCCAGCCATGCCGGTTCGCCATCCACCAGCAGATCGAATCGAGATACGCGCGGTCATCGCCGAAATAGCCATAGATCCCATGCGCCAGCATCCCCTCCAGCGCGCGCTGCACCACCTGCGGCGGGCGGAAGTCCATATCGGCAACCCACATGGAAATGCCGTCGTCCGGGCTGACGCCGAACAGCGCCTGCATCTTGTCCCATTTCGCCGAATGCGTGCCGCGGCGGTCGATGATCTCGTCGAAATTCATGCTGTCAGACCTGTGTGAGCTGTCGGTTCCTTCTGGTCCGCCCACGCTAGTGCACTTGCCCCCGGGTTCCAAGTCGCTGGTCTTGCACGGCGCCCGATCCTCGCCTAAATCATCGCCATGAGCCTGCGTTCCATCCTGATCCACCCCGATCCGCGCCTGAAAAAGGTCTGCGACCCGGTCACCTCGGTCACCTCGGACCTTGGGGCCCTGGCCGAGGACATGCTGCAAACCATGTATGACGCGCCGGGCATCGGCCTTGCCGCGCCGCAGATCGGCGTGATGGCGCGGCTTTTCGTGATGGATTGCGTCAAGGACGAGGGCACCGCGGCCCGCCCGATGGTGCTGCTGAACCCTGAGATCACCTGGACCTCCGAGGACACCAGCACCTATGAGGAGGGCTGCCTGTCGATCCCCGAGCAATACGCCGATGTCACCCGCCCCGCGCGGGTGCGGATGGCGTGGCTGGGCCTCGACGGCAAGCGGCATGAGGACGAATTCTCGGGCCTCTGGGCGACCTGCGCCCAGCACGAGCTGGACCATCTGAACGGCAAGCTCTTCATCGATTATCTGGGCCCGATCAAGCGGCAGATGATTACCCGCAAGATGGAAAAGCTTAAACGCGAACGCGCGCGCGGCTGAGATGCACCCAAGGCTGCACATCGCGGTGGCGGGTGCGGGCATTGGCGGGCTGGCGGCCGGAATCGCGCTGACCCTGGCCGGGCACCGTGTGCAGGTTTTCGACCGCTTTGCGGCGCCGCGGCCTCTGGGCTCGGGGCTGGTGGTGCAGCCGGTGGGGCAAAGGGTGCTCGACTGGCTGGGCTGTGGTGCGCAGGCGCGGGCGCTGGGCACGCCGATCCGGGTGCTCAGCGGGGTCGAATCGCAAAGCGGCGCGCGCACACTGGACGTGCGCTATGACGCCGCCGGGGCGGGGCTGCACGGGCTGGGCCTGCACCGCGCCAGTCTGTTTGGCCTGCTGCTGGACCGGCTGGCGGCGCTGGGCGTGCCCGTGCAGCCGGGGTGCGAGGTCATCCGCGCGGTGGCCGGGCGGCTGGACCTGGCCGATGGCCGCAGCCTTGGCCCCTTTGACCTGATCGTCGATGCGTTGGGCGCGCATTCGCCGCTGTCGCCGCTGGCCTCGCGCCCGCTGCCTTATGGCGCGCTGTGGACGACGCTGGACTGGCCCCTGACCGATCTGCCGGACGACCGCCTCAGCCAGCGCTATGTCGCGGCGCGGCGGATGGTGGGGGTGCTGCCGATCGGGCGGCTGCCCGGTGACCCCACGCCAAAGGCCGCCTTCTTCTGGTCGCTGCGCACCGATGCGCTGGACGACTGGCGCGCGGCGGGGCTGGCTGACTGGCAGGCCGAATGCCTCACACTCTGGCCCGCGCTGGCGCCGTTCCTCAGCCAGATCACCGATCCAGACCAACTGGTCATGGCGCGCTATTCGCACGGCACCCTGCGCCGCCCCTATTCGGACCGCCTGATCCACATCGGCGACTCGGCGCATCGGGCCAGCCCGCAACTGGGTCAGGGCGCCAACATGGCGCTGCTCGACGCGGCCGCGCTGGCGCGCGCGCTCGACATGGCGCCGCTGGACGAGGGGCTGGCGCTGTTCACCCGGCTCCGGCGCGGGCATCTGGCGGTCTATCAGGCGCTCAGCCGGTTCCTGACGCCGCAGTATCAGTCCGACAGCCGCGCGCTGGCCTGGGCCCGCGACCGGATCATCGCGCCCCTTGGGCGCATCCCGCCCTTTCCCCGCGCGCTGGGCACCATCGCCTGCGGGCTGCTGGTGCCCGCGATGGGCGGCGACCCCGCGCCGCCGCATTGGGCGATGGACGACACGCCCGCGCTTTGATACCCAAACCCCATGCCCATCCTGCCGATCACCCGCTTTCCTGACCCGATGCTGCGCCGCCCCTGCACCCCGGTGGGGCCAGTGGATACTGCGCTGCGCCAACTCGCCGCCGACATGCTGGAGACGATGTATGCCGCCCCCGGTCGTGGCCTCGCCGCGCCGCAGGTCGCGGTGCCGCTGCGGCTTTTCGTCATGGATTGCACCTGGAAAGAGGGCACGCCCTCGCCCCGGATCTGCCTGAACCCGCAGATTCTGGCCGCCTCGGATACTCTGGCGACCAACACCGAGGGCTGCCTGTCGATCCCCGGCGTGCCCGCTGTCGTCGCCCGCCCCGACTGGGTGCTGCTGCGCTGGAGCGACCTTGACGGCACCGTGCATCAGGCGCGTCTGGACGGCTTTGAAGCCGTCTGCGCCCAGCATGAACTCGACCATCTCAACGGCCGCCTCTGCATCGACCTGATGATGGAAACCGACCGCGTCGCCGCCTCGCCCCTGCTGGCGGCGCTGACATGATCCGCCGCTGCATCCCCTGGCCCGACGCCCGCCTGCGCACGCCCGCCGCGCCGGTCGAGGCGATCACGCCTGAAATCCACGCCCTCTGGCAGGACATGATCGACACGATGGAGGCCATGCCCGGCGTCGGCCTCGCCGCACCGCAGATCGGCGTCTCGCTGCGTCTGGCGGTGGTCGATGCCTCGGACAGCCGCGGCCAGCCCCTGAGCATGGCCAACCCGGAAATCCTGCACGCCTCGGTGCACCTGCGCAGCCATGACGAGGGCAGCCCCAACCTGCCCGGCGTCTGGGCCAGCATCGAACGGCCCCGCGCCGTGACGGTGCGGTTTCTCAACGATCAGGGCGCACTGGAAGAACGCGATCTGGTCGGCCTCTGGGCGACCTCGGTGCAGCACCAGATCGACCATCTGAACGGCAAGATGTATTTCGACCACCTGAGCAAGGTCAAACGCGACATGCTGATCCGCAAGGCGCGCAAGCAGGGCTAATCAGCGCCGCGCCAGCCAGCCGCCCAGGCCCAGCCCGGCGGCCAGACCCAGCGGAATATAGACAAAGATCCGCCGGTCCTCGGCGCCCATCTGCCACGGCAGGCGCAGGTGACACTCGCCACTGGTGACAAAGGCGCAGCCCATGCCCTGCATCCAGACATAGGCCAGCACCGCCAGCCCCAGAACCAGCGCCGCCGCGCCAAACAACAGCCAGGATAGCAGCCTCATGGTTGCACTCGCCCTTTGCGCCCGGTTAGGTGAACCCAGCATGGCACGAAGGACCGACAGATGCGCGTGATAATCATGGGGACGCCCGAATTTTCGGTGCCGGTGCTGGACGCGCTGCACGGCGCGCATGAGGTGGTCTGCGTCTATTGCCAGCCACCCCGCCCCGCCGGTCGCGGCCAGCAGGACCGCCCCTCGCCGGTGCAGGCGCGGGCCGAGCAACTGGGCCTGCCGGTGCGCCACCCGCTCAGCCTGCGCGACCCGGC
This sequence comes from uncultured Paracoccaceae bacterium, assembly GCA_937907485.1. Taxonomy (GTDB): domain Bacteria; phylum Pseudomonadota; class Alphaproteobacteria; order Rhodobacterales; family Rhodobacteraceae; genus Pararhodobacter. Next base: position 8,231 of record CALESR010000235.1, read on the forward strand.
CCAGCATCAGGCCTTTGCCGACCTGCGCGCCGATGTGGCGGTGGTGGTGGCCTATGGCCTGATCCTGCCGCAACCCGTGCTGGATGCGCCGCGCCACGGCTGCCTGAATATCCACGCCTCGCTTCTGCCCCGCTGGCGCGGCGCGGCGCCGATCCACCGGGCAGTGATGGCGGCCGACGCGCAGACCGGGGTCTGCATCATGCAGATGGAGGCC
>CALESR010000236.1 GCA_937907485.1 uncultured Paracoccaceae bacterium
CTGCCGGGGTGGCGCATCTGGAGGCGCCCGAACCGGGCGACGCGCGGCAGGTGCCGGGCGAGTGGCGCGCGGTGCAGGCGGGACTGGCCGACCTCTGGGCCCGACCGGGTGGTCCGCGCGAGCGGCAGTTGCTGGCTGGCACGCGGTTTTGCGCGCTGGTGACGCGAGAAGGATGGACCTATGGCTTTGACGGCGACGACGGCTATTGCGGCTGGCTGGACGCGGCAACGTTGCGGGACCCCGTTGAGGTGACACATCGGGTCAGCGCGCTGGCCAGCCATACCTATCCCGAACCCGACATCAAGCACCCCGGCGCGCGCGCGCTGCCGATGGGGGCGAGGCTGGCCGTGATTGCGGTCGAAGGGCGGTTCGCGCGGACCGATCAGGGCTTTGTCCCGGCCTCGCATCTGCGGGCTTTGGGTGATGAGCCGGGCGATCCGGTTGCGGTGGCGCGGATGTTTCTGGGCGTGCCTTATCTGTGGGGCGGCAATTCAGCGGCGGGTATCGATTGTTCAGGGCTGGTGCAGGTGGCGCGGCGCGCTTGCGGGCTGGCCTGCCCGCCGGACGGCGACCTGCAGCAACGCATGGACGGGCAAGACGTGGCCCCGGGTGACGAGGCGCCGGGCGATCTGCTGTTCTGGGCGGGGCATGTGGCGATGGTCAGTGCCAAGGGGCGCGTGATCCACGCCAATGCCACACATATGGCGGTGGTCGAAGAGGATAGGGAGGCCGTCGAGGCGCGGGCCGAGGGCCCGGTTCTGCGGCGCTTGCGCGCGGTTTGCGCCCCGGTTTGTTTGCCCGCGTAGGCAGATGGGGCGACATGACCAATTCGAGCCCTGACTGTGAGGGCGCCGCCCGGCAGGAAACCGGGAGGCGCGGCGATGTCAGTTCGAGGGGGCTTGGCCGTGCATGTGGCCCGATTGGGCACCCATCGCATTCTGCTGCATCGGCTGGCGGTCATTATCTACCGGCACGGTCAATTCGAACTCGCTGCCATCTTCGAAAATCAGTGTGACGGCGATGGGCGTGCCCTGTTCCATCGGCCGGCTGAGACCCATGAACATCACATGGTCGCCGCCGCGTTGCAGCAGAATTTCGCCACCAGCTGGGATGAGGAAACCGTCCTCGACCTCGACCATGCGCATGACGCCATTGGCATCGGCGATATGGGTGTGCAGTTCGGTGCGCATGGCGATGTCGGACCGGGCGCCGGTGACGCGGCAATCGACGCTGCCATGGTTGTGCAGCACCATGAAGGCGGCGCCCGACTGCGACATCATGGTCGAGCTGCGGGCATAGGGGTCATGCACGGCAAAGCCGTCGCAGGCGAGGGCAGGCATGGCAAGGAAAGCCGCGGTGGCGGCCAGTGAGAACGTGCGAATCATGAGATCGCTCCTGTTTGAAAAAGGTCTGAAAAGGTGGGTTCAGACCGCCGCGGGGGGTGCGCGGGATAGGAAATGCGAGGGGGCTGGCAGAGTGGGCGATGGGGCCTCGATCGAGGCAAAGCGCATCGGGGTCAGGCGGGTGGGCCGCTGCGCACCGGGGGGCGGTGTATCGGTCAGGGCGGCCAAGGCGGGCATGCAATCGGGGCACAGAATGACCGGCCCGGTCGGATTGCCGTCGGCGTCGAGCGCGATCGTGGCGAGGCCATAGCCGGTGCAGATCACTGTCTCGCCAACGGCACGCGCCTGGTGGCGCGCTGAGGCCATGGTGACCGAGCCGGTGACCAGCACCAGCACGAGGCCGATCAAGGAGAGGTTGCGCAGAAACCGCATGGCTCGATTCTAAAACCTTTTGCGCTATAGCGCCAGTCTCACCATGTGCGCGGAATCGTCGCCTTGATGCGGCCGGCGTGGCCCGCCGGCGCTGCGCAGGCATCGACGGTCAGGGCGGTGGCCTCGGCCAGCAGGGTCTCGGGCGGGCAAAGGCGGTCGACCAGACCCCAGGTCAACGCCTCGGCGCCTTCGATCCGCGCGCCACCCATCAGCATCATCCGGGCGCGACCGGGGCCAATCAGCGCCGCCATGCGGAGCGGGTCCGAGGGTTGCGGCAGATAGCCCAGCCGCATCACCGGGTAGAAGAATTTCGCGCCCGGCACCGCCAACCGGATGTCGCAGGCCAGCGCCATGCCAAAGGCGCCGCCCGCCAGCGTGCCGTTGAGCGCGGCGATGGTCAGGCAGGGCAGCGCCGCGAGGGTGCCCGAAACCTGCTCCCACAAGGGATCGATGGCCAAGCCGGCGCGCGCCTCGTCGAGGTCGGCGCCTGCAGAAAACACCTTACCTGTGCCGGTCAGGATGATCGCCTCCGCGCCGCCCGGATTGCGCAGATGCGACAGCAGATCGGCCAGCATGGCGCGGGTCAGCGAATTGGCCTTGTCGGGGCGGTCCAGCGTCAGGATGGTCAGCGCGCCCTGATCCTGACGGCGGATCATCGCGCCAGCCCCAGCCGGGCGCGAATGCCCTCGTCACGCAGCGAAACCTCGCCACCGCGGAAGGCATCGGCATCGGGCGAGCACATCCACAGCAGCGCCTCGGCCGGCCATTCGGGCGGGATATGCGCCGACCAATCGAGTTGGCTGACCGCGTTCACCCCGGACTGGCGGATTGCCGCCTGCATGTCGGTGGCCACGGTGCCCGGTGACAGGGACAGGATGCGCACGACCCGCCCGGCCTCGAGATGCGCGGCCTTGGTCAGCATGATCGCCCCGGCCTTGGAGGCGCAATAGCCGCTCCAGCCTTCCAGCGGATTATAGGCCGCGCCTGAGCCCACCGTCAGGATCGTGCCGCCGCACTGCGCCTGCATCACGGGCAGCGCGGCCTGCATCCCATGAAAGACACCTTTCAGGTTGACATCAATCTGGCGGCCCCATTCGGCGGCATCGGCCTGAGCGATCAACGCGATTGGGTCGATAAGCCCAGCATTGTTGATCAGCACGTCCAACCGGCCAAACGCAGCCACCATCGATTGCACTGCGGTCTTGACCTGCGCCGCATCCGCGACGTCGCAGGGGATCAGTCGCGCGCCGGTCTCGGCCGCGATGGCGCTCAGCGCCGCCGAGGGGCGCCCGGCCAGCCCCAGCCGTGCCCCGACCTGAGCAAAACGCCGCGCTGCTGCCGCACCGATCCCCCGGCTGGCGCCGGTGATGAGAACCGCCTTGCCCTCAATGCCCTGCGCCCAATCCTGTTGCCCCGTCATGCCTGCCTCCTGTCGCATCGCGCCCAAGAGGTAACGCGCAGTTTAGGCGCCCGCCACCCCGCGCTGGGGGTTTTCGCTTGACGCTTGGGGCGTCTGCGGCACAATTCCCGTGCGTTTGGCCATCCGGCCCAAAGGAGTTTTGTTCCCATGCTTCATCAAAGATGCCTTTCCCTCTGCGCAACCTCGGTGCTGGCCCTCGTGATCGCCGCCCCTGCCGTTGCGCAGCAACTCAGCGCCAAGGATGTCTGGTCGCAATTGCGGCAGCGGGCTGGTGAGGCCGGGCTGGCGGTGACCTCGCAATCGGTCGATGATTTTGGCACCTCGCTGTCGGTCAACGGGCTGCGCGTGTTCCCTCTCAACGATCCGCGCGCGATGGTGCTGACGATGGACAGCCTGCGCATCGAGCCGCGTGGCGAGATGGTCGCGCTGATCCCGTCCGAGTTGGTCCGGCTTGAAACCCACTCCCCGGACGACTCGCAGCGCACCTTCGATATTCACGCGGCTGGCGAAGTTCTGGGCGCGCTCAGCGACACCAATGCCGCGCTCGATCTGGACTTCCCGTCGCTGACGATGCAACTGGTCAGCGCCACCCGGCCCGGCCGCCCGCTGGACGAGGCATTTTCCCTTGCACTGACCGATTTCGGCGCTTCGCTGCGGGTCGCGCGCGAAGGCAGTCTGGACCTGTCGATGGGGGCTGCGAACACCAGCTATGAGTTTCGCTATAACGACACCAGCGGCCTGAGTGCGCTCAACCAGACCGGCTCGGGCGCGATCGAGGGGCTGCGGATCGAAGCGTCCGGCACCGAACTCGATGAACTTGACGATGCTCGCACCGTTCGTGACGCAATGGAAGCCGGGGTGACGATGCGGCTGTCGTTCTCGTCGGGGCCCTCGACAGGGGTTTCGCATCAGACGATGGGCTCGACGGAAATCGACATTGCGTCGAATGCGGCGGAATCCAATATGGCGATGGCCTTTGTCGAGGGCCGGTTCGAGGCGACGATGTCGTCGGGCGCCGGCGGATTCGAGGGCGGAATGGGGCCGGTGCGTGGTAACGCCACCTTTGACGGCGTCGGCCTTGATGTGGTGTTCCCGATGGTCATCACACCGGACGACCAGCGAGCGCGCTATGCCTTTCATTTTGACAACGTGACCCCTTCGCCCGAGTTGTTGACCGCGTTGGGGGCCGGGCAATTCGCCGGTGACAGCCTGTCGCTGGCGCTGGATGTCGGCGCGGCGATGCGGCTGGTGCAGGAGATCCCGATCGACGGCAGCGATTTTGCTGCGTCCGAACCGCCGTTTGACCTGTCGTCGGTCAATCTGGACACGCTGCTTTTGCGGGTGGGCGATTCCGAGTTCACCGGCTCGGGCGCGGTGATGCTGATCGGCGGGCTCATGGCCAACATCGGCCGCTCGATGCCCGAGGCCGAGGGCGATTTCGTCTTCAACCTTGTCGGCGGCGAACGGCTGCTGACGCGGGTGCAGGCGATGGGGTTGATCCCGAACGATCAATTGTTCTTTGTGCGGATGATGATGAACGGTCTTGGCCGCCCGGTGGGCGACGACAGCCTGCAGTCCGACCTGGCGATCCGGCCGGGCGGCGTCATCACCGTGAACGGCGCGCCTCTGCCATTTTGAACGGGGGATTGTGGGGTTCAGCCCCACCCAAGCAAAAGGCCCCGGCATCACTGCCGGGGCCTTTCTTGTTCAGATCAAACCGATCACTCGGTCTTTTCTTCTTTCTTCTCGACGATCTCTTCGCCGGTTTCCTGATCGACCATCTTCATCGCCAGACGGACCTTGCCGCGCTCGTCAAAGCCCAGCAGCTTGACCTTCACTTCCTGGCCTTCCTTCAGCGCATCCGACGGATGGTTCAGGCGCTTGGAGGCGATCTGCGACACATGCACCAGACCGTCACGCTTGCCGAAGAAGTTCACGAAGGCGCCGAAATCGACGATCT
>CALESR010000237.1 GCA_937907485.1 uncultured Paracoccaceae bacterium
GAAGCGCACCTTCAACTTGTCGCGCAGGGTTATCTCCTGTCCCGCGCAGACCTTGGAAAACAGAAAAGCCCAGTTCTCCAGGTGTCGCGCACGCACCATCCGCACGGCAGAATAGGCGCGCGCCAGTTTGAGATGCAGGAACGGGTTTTCATTGACCGCCGCCCCGGTACCCATCTTGGAATATCGGACCTTGGACTGGTCAAAGAACGCATCAAGCGCCGCCAGCGCCGTGCCGATGGTGGAATTGGTCGGCGTCGAATTGAAGATGCCCAACCACGACAGCCGATAGAGCGGCCCGTCATTGATCGCCCAACCCGGGTTGCGGTCATGCCAAGTGTCGGCCAGATCATGCACGCGGTAATGGGGGACAAACACCTCCTCCAGCACCACCGCCTTTGAACCCGTTCCGCGCAGGCCGGCCACATCCCAACTCTCGTGGTCGATGGTCAGATCGGAGCGGGGCACGACAAAATTGCGGATACCGCCGCCCAGGATCACCCATTGCGCGTGATCGACCCCGCTGGAGAAAGTCCACCGCCCGGACAGAACAAAGCCGCCCTCGACCGCGCGAACCTTGCCGATCGGCGCATAGGAACTGGAGGCGGCGGTATCGGGCCCGGTGTCCCAGAATTCCTCTTGAAGGCGTGGCTGCATCAGCGCGATTTCGAAGGAATGCACGTTCAGTTGCCCACCAATCCAGGCCGCCGAGCTGTCGGCACCGGCAATGCGCATCATACCTTCGAAGAGTTTCGCGGGCGACATTTCCAACCCGCCGAACCGGCGCGGGGTGAGGGCGCGGAACACTCCGGCCTCGCGCATCACAGCGACGGCGGGGTCTGGCACACGGCCCAGCTTTTCCGATTGGGCGCGGGTTTCGCTGATGCGGTCCAGAACATGGTCCACGCGGGCGACAAAGGCTGCGCCTTCGGCGTTGGCGCGGTCATGGTCATCGGTCAGGACAGGATTCGCGGCGACCCGCTGCGCGGCCGGATGTGTCATGGAGTGGCTCCTCGTTGGTTGAGGCGATCCTGAGGGGCGCGGCGCACAAAGAAAAACGAGTTTCCTGGCCTCTCCATGATGCCATGTCATGGGCCCCGCCCGATCAGGTGAACTGGAAACCGAAACCACCAAACGCGCCGAAATCGGTCTGGAAAACATCTCCCTTGCGGGCCTCGACCGGGCGGACAAACGACCCCGCCAGCACGATTTGCCCGGCGCGCAACCCGTCGCCCCAAGGTGCCAGACGGTGCGCCAGCCAGGCGATGCCTTGCGCGGGATGCCCCAGAACGCCTGCGGCCAGGCCGGTTTCCTCGACAACACCGTTGCGCGACAGGATCGCGCCGATCCAGCGCAGATCGCCCGCCGCATCCGGGCGCGTTGGCTGGCCGCCCCACAGGATCCCGGCATTCGCGGCATTGTCGGCAATCGTGTCGATCACCGAGCGCGCCCTGCCAGTTTCACGGTCCAGACGTTCGATGCGCGCATCGATGATCTCGACGGCAGGCACGATATGGTCGGTGGCATTTATCACGTCGAAGACCGTGATATCGGGGCCGATCAGGTCGGATTTCAGCACGAACGCCAGTTCGACCTCGACCCGGGGTTCGATGAAGCGGTCGATGGGGATGGCGCCGTTGGGCTGGAACACCATCGCATCCATCAGTGTGCCATAATCCGGCGTGTCGATACCCGTGGCGCGCTGCATCGCGCGCGAGGTCAGGCCGATCTTGTGCCCGATCACGCGCTGCCCTTCGGCCTGCTTCAACGCGACCCAAGTGCGCGCAAGGCGATAGCTGTCGGCCAGCGTCATGTCAGGAAACCGTGTGGAAAGCTGGCGCATGGGCCGGCGCGTGGTTTCGGCGGCGTGCAGTTCGGCGGCGAGGGTGTCGTCATCAGGCATCGGGCCCTCCATTGCGGGCAAGGAAATCGAGGCAATGGCGATTGAACACCGCCGCCCGTTCATACTGCGGCCAGATGCGGCAGCCGGTCATATCGACCAGTTCGGCGCGCGGCGCCAGTGCAGCAATGGCGCGGGCGTTGTCCAGAAACATGTGTCGGATGCTGACCGGCGCCACGACCAGAATCGGCAGGTCCATCGCGCGCCACTGCTCGTGCGGCAGGAATTGCTCGGGCGTGGCCGAGGCCAGCATGTTGCGCATATGTGCTGCCCGATCGGGCGCGTCGTAACCGCGCAGCCGCAGCGCCACCAGATCGTCCATGCGCACGGCCTCGGGATCAAAGAACAGTGCGTCGATTACATTGGAAACAGTGTCCCAAGTCAGATCCTCGACAGCGGCCCCGCGACGGTCCCTCACGCCAGCGACAAACTCGCGCACGGCACCCGCATCGACTTGAATCGCCCCGGGCGAACACATCACAATGGCGCGCACCAGGTCAGACCGCGCCCGCGCGACATGCACAGCAATCGCTGACCCCAGCGCCACGCCAACCAGCGCACACCGCGCAATTTCCAGCGCCGCCAGCACGGCGACAACATGGTCGCGGTAGGCCGAGGGGGTATAGGGCCGGTCTGGTCGACCTGTTTCGCCCGACCCCAGCATGTCCAGCGCAATCACGCGATACTGCGCAGAAAGCGGTCCGATGTTGGCGCAGAAATATTCCAGACTGCCGGTCGCGCCGTGCAGCATCACCACGGCGGGCGCGTTTGCTGACCCGGCCTCCAGAACCCGTGTCCGCACCCCGCCCGCATCGACAAAGCGGATGCGGTGGGGGACGTTCATCAGGTGTAGCCAGACGCTGCGATAGTCGCCCTCAGTTGCGGGCATCGTTTTGCGCCTTGCGGGCGTCGATGCGGCGAGTCATGTCGGCGATCCATGCGTCGCGGCTCGTGGTGCCGGGGGTTTCGCCCACCCTGCGCTCGGTATCGGCGCGAATCTCGTCGGCGCCTGAGATCAGCATGTCCATTGGCCACCAGACCGGCTGGCTGACATACCACGTCGAATAGGCATAGATTTCCAGCCGGTTGCCTTCCGGGTCTGCGACATAGACGCTCCACGAATTGCCGTGGTTCTTCTGTTGCAAGATTTGCACCCCCTCGCGGACCATGGCGCGGGTCAGGGCGACCAGCTCCTCCAATGTGTCCAGCAGGAACGACACCTGGTTGAACCCGGGCGTGTTTTCCTTGCGGCCGGTGGCGATGGCCAATTGGTGATGCTCGGTCGGATCGGCGGTCATGAAGGCAACCTTGTCGCCGGTCGAACCGATTCCGATATCGGCGACGATCATGTTGAACCAGCGTTCATAAAACGGGACCAGCAGATCGACATCATAGGCGTAGATACCAAGATGGCGCAGGCGGGGGTCGATCATGGCAAGGTCTCCTCAGGATTGGCGATGCCCAGAAAGGGCAGCACGGCGCGGTGAAAGGCATCGGGCTGTTCGAACTGCGCCCAGTGGTCGCAGCCGGAAATGTCCACGCAGCGCGCATTTGGCGCGGCGGTGGCAATAGCGTAGGCGTTGGTCAGGAACATGTTGGGCGCATCGCTGGCCGCAATACACAGAATCGGCAGGTGCAACCCCGCCCATTCGGCGGGCGTCAGGTGTTGATTGCCAAGGCTGAAGGCCAGCAGGCGCGGCATCGCGGCGGCCATGTCGGGGCGGCTGTAAATCGCAAGGCGCGTGGCGATCATGTCTGGCCACAGAGCCTCTGGGTCCAGCACCAGCCGGTCCATCGCAGCCTTGACACTGGACCAACTCGGCGCCGCCGCCGCCGCGCCGCGACGGGCACGGATACCGGCCGCAACGCGCGCTTCTTCCTCGGCATCCACCACGATACCGGCAGGAGCGATCATCACTAGCCGTTCCACGACCTGCGGCCTGCCATGCGCCAGCCGCGCCGCCACCCAGGACCCCAGGGACACACCGATGACCTGCGCCCGCGCGATCCCCAGCGCCTCCATCGTGGC
>CALESR010000238.1 GCA_937907485.1 uncultured Paracoccaceae bacterium
TAACGCAGGGCGTCCTCGCTGGCAAAGGCCACGACCTGCGCGCCGTGACGACGCAGGCCGCGCGCCACCTCGGGGGCCTTCATCGCCGCGATGCCGCCGGTGACCAGCAGGGCGATGCGCCGCCCTGCCAGCCGGTCGGACGCGCGCGGCACGTCGTGGTCGCCCATGGTCGAGGGCGTCGGCGCGCGGAAGTCCCAGTCATAGAGGCTCATGCGCGGGCCTCACTGTCAGAGGTGGCGTTGACCGCGACCCCCCGGCCCCAATGCACATGCGCGCCGCGCGCGCGGTCGACGCGGGTGTTCAGCGCCTCGAAATGCCGTGGCAGGAAGCGGCTTTTTTTGCCCATTTCCTCGATGATCGACTCAGTCACCTCGACGTCGAACAGGTCCTTGTGCTGGATTTCCAGCGCGGGGATATAGGGCCCGCCCTCGGTCAACACGGGTTCCTCGCGATGTGCCATCCAGGGGAACATCTCCAGAAAGATCCGATAGCTGGCATAGTCATAAGATGAATCCACCCCATGCCAGACGCCATTCAGGTTCACGGCGGCAAAGTAATGTTTGACCGTCGGGCGCTGCAGGGCCAGCCAGCCGGTTGGCATCAGCTTGCCCAGAACCGCGGTTTCCATCGGGATCTCGACGAAGCCGGCCTGCAACCCGGCGGCGCGCATCAGCGCCACCTGCAGGTTGGTTTTCGTCGTGCACATGCCGACGCCACGCGCCAGCGTGTCCGAGGCGCGCTCCTGCCAAGCGCCAAAGCGATAGGGGAAGCCGTGGACGAATTTCAGCACGGCCTCGGCGGTGCTGGCATGGGTGGTGCGGCGCAGGCGAGCAGCCTGACGACGGATCTCGGGGTGATCGACATCACACAGCGTGCGCGGATCGGGCAGCGTGGCGGGCGGTGTCGCCTGCGCCTCGGCCCTTGCGGCGGCGATCAGCGCCTTGGCGAAACTGGCGCGCAGCCCCTGATTGGCTGGGGACATCCAGGCCTCGCTGCCGGTATCCAGCACCCAGACGCGGGCGGGCATGTCCATCGCCTGCAGGGGCTGGTCAGGCACGGCAAAGTGGTTGCCCGGCCCATACCAGTCGCGCGGCCCGGCGAGGCGGCCATCGAGCAGCACATGCCAAGGCCGCGCGCCGCGGTCATCGAGGGCTGCGCCGGGCGCAAGGTGCCGCACCTCGCCCATGACAAAGACCTCAGACTCAACAGGGTCAAGGTAGAGTCCAAGGGTTGAGTCGCGGAACAAGCCCAGCAATTCAAGGTTGAATTTAGCGGCAGGAATCGTTGGCATGTGGTCCCCCATTAACAAGGCAGTCGTTGTTTTTGGTGCCCGCCGGGACAGTTTGGCAGCGCCCGAAAGCAGGCATCCTGTTCAGGTTAACCGTCGAATGCACGCAGAAGAAGAGTTTTGTTTCCCTGCAGGCAACAAAAAAGGGAAAAGTCACCTTGGACGCACAATCGAAGCGGGGCGCCGCGCCGCCGCTTGCCGTAGCGTCGCTTTGCGGCGTTGCTGTCGAAAAGTGTTGAAAGAACCGTCTGCAACCGCAATTCTCTCAACAGCGTCTGATGACAATCGCACCGGGAACAAAGCCGGGCACGTCAGCGCGGTCTGGGAGGGCCACCATGGAAGTGTTGCAACTGCTGTTGAGCGGTCTCGCCAACGGTTGTGTCTATGGCCTGGTGGCCCTGGGATTCGTGCTGATCTACAAGGCAACCGAGGCGGTGAACTTCGCCCAGGGCGATTTCATGATGCTGGGCGCCTATGTGATGATCGGTCTGGTCAACCCGCAATTCATGGGGATGAACTTCTGGCTGGCGGTCCCGGTGGCGCTGCTCATCATGGCGGCGCTGGGCTATCTGCTGGACCTGACCGTGCTGCGCCACATGTTCGGGCAAAGCCAGACAGCGGTGGTGATCCTGACCATCGCGCTGGGCTTTGTCATCCGCTTTGCCGCCGGGTTGATCTGGGGGCATGAACCCCAAAGCCTGCATTCGCCGTTGCGATTGGGCGATGTGCGGCTGGGCGATGTGGTGCTCAGTCTGGCTGATATCGCGGTCATCGTGGTGACGCTGCTGATGACGCTGGCGCTGTGGCAGTTCTTTCAGCGGACCAAGCCGGGGCTGGCGATGCAGGCCGCGTCGCAAAACCAGATGGCCGCCTATTACATGGGCATCCCGGTCAAGCGGGTGCAGGGCGCCGTCTGGGCACTGGCAGGGGTCGTCGCCTGCGTGGCGGGGATCCTCTATGCGTCCAAGGGGACGGTTGATATTTCCTCGGGCTTCATCGGCATCAAGGCCTTTGCCGCGGCAGTGATCGGCGGCTTTGGCAGTCTGCCGGGCGCGCTGATGGGTGGGCTGATCGTCGGCGTGATCGAGCCCTTTGCCGCGCGGTATCTGCCCGCCGGTTACAGCCAGATCGCACCCTATGCGCTGCTCATCATCGTGCTGGTGTTCCGCCCGCATGGCCTGTTCGCGCAAGTGCGCACCAAGAAGGTCTGACGCCATGCGCTTTCATTTCAAGACCTCCTACGACCATGACATCCGGCTTTTCCCCGATTGGTGGAAGTTCAGCCTCTATGCGACGCTGGTTCTGGTGATGCTGGCCCTGCCGTGGATCTTTCAGGGGGTGTTCGGCGGGCGGACGGCGGGGTTCTACCTCGGCGAGATGACAAACGTGCTGATCTGGGCGGTGGCCGGGTTGGGGCTGATGCTGCTGACCGGCACGACGGGGCAGGTCAGTCTGGGGCATTCGGCCTTCATGGCGCTGGGCTGCTTTTTGTGCGTGAACTTCCTCGATGCCGGGATGCCGTTCCTGCTGGCCTTTGTGCTGGCGGGCATTGTCACCGGGCTTGTCGGCGCGGTGATCGCGGTCCCGGCGCTGAAACTGCACGGGGTCTATCTGTCGATCTTCACCTTGGCACTGGCGATTCTGGCCGATGATCTGGTGGTGATTCTGGAACACTGGACCGGTGGCGTGAACGGCCGCATGGCGCCCGATTTCACCCTGTTCGGCGCTTCGATGAACCGCTGGGCGAACCCGCAGGGCTGGTATTTCCTCGCGCTGGGCACGGCGATTGCGGTGACCTTGCTCTATCGCAACCTGCTGCGCTCGCCCTTGGGCCGGGCCTTTGCCGCCGTGCGCGATTCCGAGATTTCGGCGCAGGCGATGGGCATCGACGTGGCGCGGACAAAGACGCTGGCCTTTGGCCTCAGCTGTGCCTTTGCGGGCCTCGGCGGTGCGCTGATGGGCTTTTTCGCCGGGGCCTTCAACAACGAGACCTTCAACTTCCTGATCTCGATCCAACTGTTGATGATGATCATCATCGGCGGTCTGGGCTTTATCCATGGCGCGTTTCTGGGGGCTGCGGTGATCGCCTTTCTGCCGCAGGCGCTGTCGATGGCGACTGATTTCATGGGTTCGGCCAGTATTCCGGGGCTGGAGGTCGGCGTCTTTGGCGCGATCCTGATCGCCTTCATCCTGTTCGAGCCGATGGGCCTCTATGGTCGATGGCTGAAACTGCGGGTCTGGCTGGAGCTGTTTCCCTTTGCCCGGCGCGACATGTTCCGGCGACAGAAATCCTATCTGAAAACGGAGCGCCTGAGATGAGCCTGCTGGCGCTGGAGAATGTGACGCTGAAATTCGGCGGCGTGACGGCGGTCAACAACCTGTCGTTCAGCGTCAACGAGGGCGAGGTTTTCGCGCTGGTCGGCCCGAACGGCGCCGGGAAATCGACCGTGTTCAACATGATAAGCCGGTTCTATCGGCCGGTGCGCGGGTCGATCACCTTTGACGGGCAGGATCTGCTGACGAAAAAGGCGAACGAGGTCGCCAGCTTGGGCATTGCGCGGACCTTCCAGAACATCGAATTATTCGAACGCGCGACCGTGCTGCAAAACCTGCTGGTTGGACGCCATCGCCACCGCAAGACGCTGCTGATCGAGGAAATGCTGTTCATCGGCCGTGCGCGGGCCGAGGAACGCGCGCATCGCCTCGCCGTCGAGGAGGTGATCGACTTCCTCGACCTGCAGGCGTACCGCGACAAGATGATCGCCGGGCTGCCGTATGGCGTGCGCAAGGTGGTGGAACTGGCGCGCGCGCTGGCGACAAAACCGCGGATGCTGCTGCTCGACGAACCGGCCTCGGGCCTCAGCGTCGAGGAAACGCAGGACATGCGCTGGTGGATCGAGGACATCCGCCGCCAGATGGGCATCACGGTGCTGATGGTCGAGCATGACATGGGGCTGGTCGGCAAGGTCTGCGACCGGGTGCTGGCGCTGGCCGATGGGGCGAAATTGGCCGAGGGCACGCCCGCCGAGGTGCAATCGCATCCGGCGGTGATCGAGGCTTACTTGGGCACCTCGGCCATCTCGAAAACCGCGAATGCGAAAGGGGAGCGGGTATGAGCACGCTGCTGGAGGTTCGCAACCTTGAAACCTTCTATGGCCCGATCATGGCCATTCGCGGCGTCTCACTGGAGGTGCACAAGGGGCAGGTCGTCACCGTGCTGGGCGCGAATGGTGCGGGCAAAACGACGCTGCTGAAGACGATTTCGGGCATCATGGACCCGGAAAAGGGCCAGGTTCTGTTCGAAGGCGAGGAGATTCAGGGCAAGGAGCCGCACCAGATCGTCAAGCGCGGCATCGTGCAGGTGCCCGAGGGGCGCGAGGTGTTCCCGCTGCTGACGGTCGAGGAAAA
>CALESR010000239.1 GCA_937907485.1 uncultured Paracoccaceae bacterium
ATCCACTGCAATCAGGACGACGGCGACGACGAGGAATGCAACGGCGGCGACCCGATGTTCTCGCCCAGCCAGCGCATCTGGGGCTATGAGACCAACGACGGCAGTTTCTCGCAGTTCACCCGCGTGCAGGCGCAGCAACTGATGCCGCGGCCCAAACACCTGACCTGGGAGGAATCGGCCTGCTACACGCTGACCCTCGCCACCGCGTATCGCATGCTGTTCGGCCACGCGCCGCATGACCTGAAACCGGGGCAGAACGTGCTGGTCTGGGGCGCCTCGGGGGGCCTCGGCTCGTATGCCGTGCAACTGGCGGTGACGGCCGGTGCCAACGCCATCGGCGTCATCAGCGACGAAACCAAGCGCGATTTCGTGCTGTCGCTGGGCGCCAAGGGCGTCATCAACCGCAACGATTTCAAATGCTGGGGGCAACTGCCCAAGGTCAACAGCGAGGAATACAACACCTGGCTGAAAGAGGCGCGCAAGTTCGGCAAGGCGATCTGGGACATCACCGGCAAGGGCGTGAACGTCGACATGGTGTTCGAGCATCCGGGCGAGGCGACCTTCCCGGTCTCGTCGCTGGTCTGCAAGAAGGGCGGCATGGTGGTGATCTGCGCCGGGACCAGCGGCTTCAACTGCACCTTTGACGTGCGCTACATGTGGATGCACCAAAAGCGCCTGCAGGGCAGCCATTTCGCCCATCTCAAACAGGCCGCGGCGGCGAACAAGCTGATGTGCGAACGCCGGCTGGACCCCTGCATGTCCGAGGTGTTCCCCTGGGCCGAGATTCCGCAGGCGCATACCCTGATGTGGAAGAACCAGCACAAGCCAGGCAACATGGCGGTGCTGGTGCAGGCGCCGCGCACCGGGTTGCGCACCTTCGAGGACGCGCTCGACGCCGGTCCGCGCTGAGACCAGAGGGCCGCCTGAAAGGGCGGCTCTTGCCGTTGGGGCAACCGGACGGGCCGAAACCCTTTTTCAACCAAGCTGCCGCAGGCTGCTCTGACACAATGGAGCATCGCCATGGGGCATGACTGGATGATTCGGGTTCTTGAGGACCTGCAGACCTATGCGCGCACGCATGGGATGGTGGCGCTGGCCGACCATCTGGATCAGGCGCGGTTGCTGGCACTGGCCGAAATCGCCAACCTGCCCGATCCCGGGCCGGACGGCTAACGCGCGGCGGCCGGGGTTTCCCCGCACTGCGCCCGTTGCACATCCTGCGCCACGCGCCTAGCGTGCCCGCCAGACAGCAGGGGCGCGACCGATGCAGTATCCAGATACCTATTACAGCCGCAGCTTGGCCGAAACGCGTGACCGTCCGGTCCTGACCGGCACCCATCGCGCCGATGTCGCCGTGGTCGGCGGCGGCTTTGCCGGGTTGTTCACCGCGCTGCGGCTGGCGCGGGGCGGCGCACGGGTGGTGCTGCTGGAAAGCCAGTCGGTGGGCTTTGGCGCCTCTGGCCGCAACGGTGGCTTTGTCTCCGACGGCTTTGCTTGCGGCGCGGCGCTGATCCGTCGCCGCGTGGGCGAGGCCCATGCGCAGGCGCTGCAGGACCTCTCGGCCGAAGGGGTCGAGATCATGCGCGCGGCGATTGCCGATCTGGCGATCGCCGGTGCCGACCCGCTGCCCGGCATCCTGCGGCTGCGGCGGTTCGACCGGGCCGAGGACCTGCGCGCGCAGGCCACGCCTGAGATGCCCTATCTCGACCGCGCGGCGATCCGGCAGCGGGTGACCAGCGCGCGCTATCTGCATGGGCTTGAAGAGCGCACCGGCTTTCACATCCACCCGCTCAACACCCTGCGCGGGCTGGCGCTGGGGATCGAGGCGCTGGGCGGGGCGATCTTTGAGGGCAGCGCGGTCACCGGCGCCGAGCTGGACGGCGCAACCAAGGTGCTGACCACGGCGCAGGGCCGCGTCGAGGCGCCCAAAGTTGTTTTTGCCACAGGCGGTTACACCGGCCCGCTGGTGCCCCGCCTGCGGCGCGCGATGATGCCGATTGCCACCTATGTGATGATGTCGCAGGCTGCGCCTGACCTGCTGGCCAGCGCGATCCAGACCCGCATGGCGATTGGCGACGACCGCCGCGCGTCCGATTATTACCGGCTGGTCGAGGGCGGCGCGCGGCTGCTCTGGGGCGGGCGGATCACCACGCGGGCCGCCGATACGCCCGGCATCACCCGCGAATTGCGCGCGCAGATGGTCGGCACCTATCCGCAACTGGCGCCCCTGCAGATCGAACTCGCGTGGTCCGGCCTGATGGCCTATGCGACGCACCGCATGCCGCAGGTCGGCCAGTTGCAGCCGGGTGTCTGGCATTGCACCGCCTTTGGCGGCCACGGGCTGAACACCACGGCGATTGCCGGCACGGTCACCGCCGAGGCCATTCTGGGCGCCTCGGACCGCATCGCGCTGTTTGCCCCCTATGGGCTGGACTGGGCCGGAGGGGCCGTCGGGCTGGCCGTGGCGCAGGGCACCTATTGGGCGCTGCGCGTGCAGGACTGGTGGCGCGAGCGGGCGGCAGCATGAGCGCTGTCTTTGCCGGGTTTCTGTCCGGCCTCAGCCTGATCGCCGCCATCGGCGCGCAGAACGCCTTTGTGCTGCGACAGGGGCTGAAGCGTCAGCATGTCGGGCTGGTGGTGGCGCTCTGCGCCGGGTCGGATGCGATCCTGATCGTGCTGGGGGTGGCGGGCTTTGCCACCGCGGCCGAGGCCCTGCCATGGCTGGTGCCGGTGATGCTGTGGGGGGGTGTGGCCTTTCTGACGGTCTACGGCGCGCTGCGGTTTCGCGCCGCGCTGCGCGGCGGCGAGGCGCTGGCGGTCGGGGCAGGGGCCGAGGTGCCGCTGGCCCGCGTGGTGCTGACCTGCCTCGCGCTGACATGGCTGAACCCGCATGTCTATCTCGACACGCTGGCGCTTCTGGGCGCGCTGTCGGCGCAATATGCGCCGCAGGACTGGGCCTTTGGTCTGGGGGCGGCGCTGTCGTCGGGCGTGTTCTTTGCCGGTCTCGGCTATGGCGCACGGTTTCTGGCGCCGCTGCTGGCCCGGCCCGGCGCCTGGGTGGTGGTCGAGGCGCTGATCGGCGTGGTCATGTGGGCCATCGCCGCCTCGCTGGTGATGCAGGCGCTCTAGCGCACCGCGCCGGCCCCGATGCTGCACCTGCGCGGGGTGCATTTGCATCATACCTGCCCCGTGGCAAACGTGTTTCTATGATCCCTGAATTCACAACAACAGGGAGACGGCCCGTGTCACATTGGCTTGCAAGAACCGCTTTTGCCGCGTCGCTCGCACTGGGCGCACCGGCCTTGGCGCAGGATATCCTGATCGGCATTCCCAGCTCGCTCTCGGGCGTTGTGGGGGTTGCCGACCACGGCGACTGGATGAACGGCGTCAACATGGCGGTCGAGGCGATCAACGGCGCGGGCGGCGTGAATGGCCGGATGCTGCGCACCGAGGTCGTGGACATCGACCTGCTGTCGCCCGAGGGCACGGTTGGCGCCATCCAGACCCTGAACGCCCGCGGCGTGCATGCGATTGCGTCCGCCTTCATCATCATCCCGCAGCCCGCGATGGATGCGGCGGCGGTGACCGGCGTGCCCTATCTGCACGGCAATACCTCGTTCGCTTCGGTCGAACTGGTGGCGCAGAACCCGGAACGCTATCGCAACATCTTCATGATCGACCCCGATGAAACCTGGTATGGCTATGGCTTCATCCGCTATCTGGACCGGCTGGCGGCTTCGGGCCAGTGGACGCCTGCCAACAACCGCATCCATATCGTGCACGAACAGATCGCCTATACTCAGGTGATTTCGCAGGCCGCGCAGCGCGCCATCGCGGAATCGAACGGCACCTGGGAATTGGCCGAGGTCACCGACATCCAGTTCCCGGTGCAGGACTGGACCCCGGTCATCGCCGCGCTCAAGGACGAGGGCGCGGGCGTCATCTTCATCAGCCACTGGATCGCGGCGGAACTGGCGGCCTTTGCCCAGCAGTTCGCCTATGACCCGGTGCCGAACAGCCTGGTCTATCTGCAATACGGGCCCAGCCAGCCCGAATTCCTTGAACTGGCGCGCGGCGCGGGCGAGGGGATGATCTGGGGCACCGTGCTGGGCACCCCGCGCACCGACGAAGGCACCGCCTTCCGCGAGGCCTATATGGCGCTGCATGGCGACAACATGGGCGAAGTCTATACCTCGTCGGGCTGGGACACCGTGCAGATGCTGGCGCAGGTCTGGGCCACCACCCCGCCCGAGGATTTCGACGCCGTCGGCCGCGCCATCCGCGCGCTGCGGTATGAGGGGATCTCGGGCACCTATACCTTTGACCGCGCCCAGCAGCGCCCGCTCAACTATCCGTGGGAAACCGACACGCTCGCCGATGGCATCCCGCATCTGATCTATCAGGTGCAGGACAACCAGCACACGATCATCCTGCCGGCCGAACTGGCCGAGGCCGAATACCGCGCCCCGCACTGGGCGCAGTAAAACCCCCGGCGGCGCCCGACCGGCGCCGCCCCCCTTTCCCCCGCCCTGACCGCCAGCGAGGCCCCATGTCCGCGCCTTCGTCGATCTTTGCCTGTTCGGACGTCAACCTGTCCCTGGGCGGGCGGCAGATCCTGCGGGATGTCGGCCTGCATGTCAGCCGGGGCGAGGTTCTGGGACTGATCGGCCCGAATGGCGCGGGCAAGACCAGCCTGTTCGAGGTGCTCTCGGGCCGCTATGTGCCGCAAACGGGCCGGGTGGTGCTGGATGGACAGGATGTCTCGAAACTGGGTCTGGTGCAGCGCAGCCGTCTGGGACTGGCCCGCACGTTTCAAAGCCCGGTGGTCCCCGGCGCGCTGACCGTCGCCGAGACCTTTCGCGCCGCGCGCAAGGCCTATGCGCCGCACCGCTCGCGTCACGAGGCCGAATGGGCCGCGCGTCTGGTCAATCTGATGGTGCCCTGGGACCGGCCGACCGCCAGCCTCGACACCTTTGACCGGCGCAAGATGTTGCTGGCCTGCCTGATGCTGCGCCGCCCAAAGGTGCTGCTGATGGACGAACCGGCCTCGGGCCTCATCAACACCGAGATCGACGAGTTGGACCTGCTGCTTCGCACCCTTGTCGATGAATACCATCTGGCGGTGATCGTCATCGAGCACCGGCTGGAACTGCTCGAGGCGCTGGCCGACCGGGTGACCGTGCTCAATCTGGGCGAGGTGATCGCCGAGGACACGCCCGAGGCCGTGTTCCGCAACCCCGCCGTGCGCGCGGCCTATTTCGAGGGCGCGGAATGAGCGTGGTGCTGGAGATCAACGACCTGTCCGCCGGCTATGGCCCGCTGCGGGTGCTGCATGAGATCAACCTGTCGGTGCAGCGCGGCGAGCGGCTGGCGATTGTCGGCCTGAACGGCCACGGCAAGACGACGCTGTTTCGCGCCATCACCCATCTGGTCGGCTGGCAGCGCGGCTCGATCCGCTTTGACGGCACCGAGATCGGCGGCGCGCGGTCGCTTGGCGAGGGGCGGCGCACGCCGGGCATCGTGCGGCTGGGCGTGGCGATGACGCCGCAGGGCGACGCCATCTTTCCCGGCCTGACGGTGCGCCAGCATCTCGATTGCGGGGCGTGGTCGCGGCGCGCGTGGAAGGAACGGGCAAAGCGGCGCGAGGCGATCTTTGACCTCTTCCCGCCGCTGCGCAAACTGGAAAACACCGTGGTCGGCACGCTGTCCGGTGGCGAGCGGCGCATGGTCAGCGTCGGGCGCGCCCTGATGACCGAGGCACGGCTTTACCTGATCGACGAGCCCAGCCTTGGCCTCGCGCCGATCATCAGCCAGCGTGTCGTCGCGGCGCTGCGCGAGATCGACGTGATGGACGGCGCGATGATCATCGCGGAACAGAACGTCAGCCTGCTGGATGGCCAGGTTGACCGGATGATCGGCATGCACGCCGGGCGGTTGCGCGGCGATGTCGGCCATGTGGAGTTGGGCTGATGGATGCCTCGCTGATCGTCTATGCCCTGAACCTCAGCGCGATCTATGCGCTGCTGGCGATCGGGATTTCGCTGCTCTGGTCGTCGATCGGCATGATGAACATGGCGCATGGCGCCAGTTTTGCCGTCGCGGGCTATGGCGCGCTGGTGGCGGGGGATCTGCTGCTGCCGGGCATCAATGCGGCGATGCAGGGCTCGGCCTTGCTGCCCTTGGTGACCTTTGTCGTGCTGCTGGCCGCCGGGGTGGGCAGCGGCGCGCTGTTTGGCGTGCTCATCTATCTGCTGGCCTTCCTGCCGATCCATGACAAGGCGAACTTCGCCGTGCGCGGGCTGATCGTCACGCTGGCGATCAATCTGGCGACGGTGCAGGCGCTGCTCTGGTGGTTCGGGCCACGCCAACAGGCGCTGCCCAACATCTTCGGCTTTGGCCGCCTCAATCTCCTGGGCGTGCCGGTGCGCTATGATCAGGCGGCGACGATTCTGGCGACTGCGGTTTTGCTCAGCGTGGTGCTGTCGTGGCTCCGGCTCAGCCGCAAGGGGCTCGAGATCCGCGCGATGATGCAGAACGCCGAGGGCGCGGCCCTGTCGGGGATTTCCGTGCGCCGCACCGCGCTGCCGGTGATGGCGGTGACCGGCGCGATGGCCGGGGCGGCGGCGGTGCTGTTGTCGCAGACGGTCTATGTCAGCCCCGGCGCGGGCGCGATGCCGCTCATCAAAGGCATGATCATCGCGCTGCTGGGGGGCCTTGGCTCGGTCCCCGGTGCGGCGGTGGCGGCGCTGCTGATCGGCGCGCTCGAGGCCGCGACCGGGGTGATCCCCTTCCTTGGTCAACGCATGGTGCTGCTGGTGCAGTTCGGCTTCATCATTCTGGTGCTGATCATCCGCCCGCGCGGCATCGGCGGCCTGCTGGACGAGACGCGCAAATGACCAAAGCGATTGCTCCTGTCTTTCACCGCGTCGGCAACCGTCGGCATGAATATGTGCTGGTGCCGCAGGGGGGCGATGTCTGGCGCCGCGCCCGGCTGCCCGGCGTCGGGCGGCACTGGCTGAACTGGCGCGGCACCTATAACCCGCGCACCCTGCAGCGCGAGCGTCGGCTGGCCGACAAGCGCCCGCTGTGGTGGCTTCTGGGTCTGGGCGGGCTGTCGGCAGTGGCACCCTTCCTGCCCGATACCCTGCTGCAGGTCGCCGTGATCTTTGCCGTCTTCGCCGCGATCAACGTCATCTGGACGCTCATCATCGGCGCCGCGGGTATCCTGTCCTTTGCCACGATGGCGACGGTCGGCCTTGCCGGGTACGCGGCGGCGGCGGCGAATGTGTTCTGGGGCGTGCCCTGGCCCCTGATGTTTCCCATCGGCATTGCCGTCGGGCTGGTGACCGGCGGGCTGCTGGCCTTGCCCTCGACCCGCATCGACGGGCTCTACTATGCCCTTCTGACCATCGGTCTGGCCGAAATCTGCCGCGTCTCGATCAGCCAGATCCGCGCGCTGGCCCCGGCGAACAGTTCCATCAACAACGTCGGCAGCTTCATCCCGCAGGACTGGTATCTGCAGCGCCCCGGCCT
>CALESR010000240.1 GCA_937907485.1 uncultured Paracoccaceae bacterium
TCCAAATATCCTCAGGGGGGTGAGGCCGCAGGCCGAGGGGGGCAGAATGCCCCCCTCTCT
This sequence comes from uncultured Paracoccaceae bacterium, assembly GCA_937907485.1. Classification (GTDB taxonomy): domain Bacteria; phylum Pseudomonadota; class Alphaproteobacteria; order Rhodobacterales; family Rhodobacteraceae; genus Pararhodobacter. Next base: position 61 of record CALESR010000240.1, read on the forward strand.
TGCCCCCATCCCCCCCATGCGCACCATTGACGGCCCTTCGAAACCTGCTCATATGCCCGCCATGACCGACCTTGATCTCATCCGCAATTTCTCGATCGTGGCCCATATCGACCACGGCAAATCCACCCTGGCCGACCGGCTCATCCAGATGACCGGGACGGTGGCCGCGCGCGACATGAAGGAGCAACTCCTCGACTCGATGGATATCGAGCGCGAGCGCGGCATCACCATCAAGGCCAACACCGTGCGCATCGAATACCCGGCCAAGGACGGGCGCACCTATATCCTCAACCTGATCGACACCCCCGGCCATGTCGACTTCGCCTACGAGGTCTCGCGCTCGATGCGCGCGGTCGAGGGGTCGCTGCTGGTCGTCGATGCCTCGCAGGGCGTCGAGGCGCAGACCCTCGCCAACGTCTATCAGGCGATCGACGCCGGGCATGACATCGTCCCCGTGCTCAACAAGATCGACCTCCCCGCCGCCGAGCCCGAGCGCGTGCGCCAGCAGATCGAGGACGTGATCGGCATCGACGCCTCGCAGGCGGTGCTGATCTCGGCGAAATCCGGCCTCGGCATCCCCGATGTGCTCGAGGCCATCGTCACCCGCCTGCCGCCGCCCAAGGGCGACCGCAACGCCCCCTTGAAGGCGATGCTGGTCGACAGCTGGTATGACAGCTATCTCGGCGTCGTCGTGATGATCCGCGTCATCGACGGCGTGATCCGCAAGGGCGACCGCATCAAGATGATGCAGACCGGCGCGGTTTACGGCGTCGACAAGCTCGCGGTGCTCAAACCGCAGATGGTCGATATCGAGGAACTCGGGCCGGGCGAGATCGGCATCTGGACCGGCTCGATCAAGCAGGTGCGCGACACCCGCGTCGGCGACACCATCACCACCGAGAAAAAAGGCACCGAGGTCGCACTCCCCGGCTTCAAACCGGCGCAACCCGTGGTGTTCTGCGGCCTCTTCCCGGTCGACGCCAATGAATTCGAGAACCTGCGCGACGCCATCGAGAAACTGCAACTCAACGACGCCAGCTTCAGTTCTGAAATGGAAACCTCTGCCGCGCTGGGCTTTGGCTTTCGCTGCGGCTTCCTCGGCCTTTTGCACCTCGAAGTGGTGCGCGACCGGCTGGAACGCGAATACGACCTCGACCTCATCACAACGGCGCCCTCGGTGGTCTATCGCATCTACATGCGCGACGGCACGATGCAGGAAATGCACAACCCCGCCGACATGCCCGACCTGACCTATGTCGACCACCTCGAGGAACCGCGCATCAAGGCCACCATCATGGTGCCCGACGAATACCTCGGCGACGTGCTCAAACTCTGCCAGGACCGCCGCGGCATCCAGCAGGAACTGACCTATGCCGGCGCCCGCGCGATGGTGGTCTATGACCTGCCGCTGAACGAGGTGGTCTTTGACTTCTACGACCGGCTGAAATCGATCACCAAGGGCTATGCCAGCTTTGACTATCAGCTGACCGAATACCGCGAGGACAATCTGGTCAAGATGTCGGTGCTGGTCAACGCCGAGCCGGTGGACGCGCTGTCGATGATGGTCCACCGCGACCGCGCCGAACAACGCGGCCGGGCAATGTGCGAAAAACTCAAGGAACTGATCCCGCGGCACATGTTCGTCATCCCGATTCAGGCGGCGATCGGCGGCAAGGTCATCGCGCGCGAGACCCTCTCGGCCATGCGCAAGGACGTCACCGCGAAATGCTACGGCGGCGACGTGACGCGGAAGAAAAAGCTCTTGGAAAAGCAGAAAGCCGGCAAGAAGAAGATGCGCCAGTTCGGCAAGGTCGAGATCCCGCAATCGGCCTTCATCGCGGCGTTGAAGATGGATTCGTAGGGCGGGGGCGTTCACGCACCCCACGCCGAATACCCGCGTATCGTATCGATAGGATCGACATCCGGCCGTCCGCCTTCCTCGCCACGGTAAGTACGGATTCGTAGGGTGCGTGCTCGCACGCACCTCACCCGGATGGTGCGTGCAAGCACGCACCCTACACAACACTCCCGACATCGCCTCTCGACCGATGGGGAGGGCGAGATCCCGCAGTCCGCCTTCCTCGCCACACCGAGGACGAATTCGTAGGGTGCGTGCTCGCACGCACCTCACCCGGATGGTGCGTGCAAGCACGCACCCTACACAACACTCCCGACATCGCCTGCCGACCGATGGGGAGGGCGAGATCGCGCAGTCCGCCTTCTTCGCCACTCCGAGCACGGATACGTAGGGTGCGTGCTCACACGCACCTCACCCGAACGACCCATGCGTTCACGCACCCTACGCCGAATACCCTCGCATCGTATCGCGGTGGATCGACGAGAACGGCCAGTCGTGCGGGTCTCCGACCAGGGCATGCTTGACCGGATTGGTCCAGCAATAGGCGACATGCGCGCGATAATCGGCCTCGTCGCGGATGTGGTGCTCCCAGAACCGGCGTTGCCACAGGCCTCTTTCGTGGCGCTCGACGTGGCTCTGTCGTCGTTTTCCGGGTTGCAGGGTCATGGAAAACCTCGATTTTATCAACCGCCACCGCGTTGAATAGTCCGCATCGCGCTCGGGCAGCGTCCAGACGCAATGCAGATGATCCGGCAGCACGACAAAGGCGTCGATGGTAAACGGTCGCTCATTGCGGGTTCTGGCGACGGCGAGGCGCAGATGGTCGATATGCTCGGTCAACAGGCTGGAGCCCCGCTGATCGAGCGCCACGGTGAAGAAGATGCTGGCCCCGGGGACCCTGACTCGGCGATAGATTGACATGCCGCCATGAAACACGGGCAAGGTTAAGTCAGGGTTAATGCCGTAGGGTGCGTGCTTGCACGCACCAACCGCGTCAGGTGCGTGCGAGCACGCACCCTACGATCCTTCTCCGGTCTCTGCGGCCACATCTTAACAAACCCTTACCGCCCGCCGTCAACCCGTTGAAATCCCTCACTCTGCGAACTGTCCCACGCGTGGGACATCCGTGGGACACCCGGGCCGGACCCCCTCAGCGGCCGTCGTCCTCGATCTCGGGCAGCCCCTCGCGCGACAGCAGCACCGCCACCGGCCGCGCCGCCGGGATATGCGAGCAGACGATCATCGCGGCGACCATGATCGGCACGGCGAGGAACATGCCGGGGATGCCCCAGACCGCGCCCCAGAAGCTCAGCGAGACGATGATGCCGAAGCTGGAGACCCGCAGCGCGCGCCCCATCAGCATCGGATCGATCACCGAGCCCAGCGTGAACTGAGTCAGCGTGCCCAGCATGAAGATCACCAGCGCCGTCGCCGGTTCCGGCACCTGAATCAGCGCGACGAGGCCCAGCAGGATGGTGGCGACGATCGAGCCGACCGAGGGGATATAATTCAGCACGAAGGTCAGCACCGCCATCGGCCCGGCGAAGTCGAGGCCGAACGCCGTCATCAGTGCATAGATCACCGCGGCGGTGGCGGCGCTGACCCCGGTTTTCACCAGCAAATAGTGGTTCACCCGCCGCACGATGGAATGGATGATCCGCCCGACCCGCTGCGCGCGCGCCTTGTCGTTCATCAGGTTTTCCAGCTTGGTGTCGAACCAGAGCCGCTCGGCGAACAGGAAGCCGACGAACAGGATGACCAGCGTGGTGGCGCTGAGCAGGTTGCCCGCCTGACCGGCCAGCGAGCCGACATAACCCGAGACCTGGATCGAGCGGATCGAGGCCTCGACGGTCGCGCCGGCCTCGGGCGAGAACAGGTTGGCCAGCCGGGCGATGGCGGCGATGGCCTGATCGGTATAGTTCAGGGTCGTCGTCACCAGCGTGTTGATCTGGCTGATGATCAGCGCCGACAGCGTCAGCAGCACCACCGCGATGGCGGCAAAGGCCGCGATCGAGGCCAGCCAGTTGGTGATCCGCCACGAGCCGATCCGCAGCCGCTGAAAGGCGGAAATCGCATCGGCGGTCAGCGCGAAGAGGATGATGGCAAAGACCAGCGACGTCAGGATGAAGCGCGCCTGCACCAGCAGGAACAGGATCACGGCGAAGGCGATGATGCCCAGGAACCACGTTTGCAGCCGATACCTCTCTACCAGTGACTGGCGCTGGGTGTCCGGCAGGTCTGGGGCGGAATGTTCGATGTCGTGGGGGGTCATGGCGCGCCGGGTCAGGGGTTCCGGGGCAGACTAGGGTGCGCGGCGGCGCGTGACAACTGCGGATCGCGCCTCAGGGTGAGACAGCACGCGCAAGGGCCGGGACCAGATCGCCATAACCGGTGAAGCGGCGCTCATAGGTCAGGTTGAGCCGTTCGGCGCAGACGCGGGCGCGGTCGTCGAGCGCCGCATCGTCGGTCTGCGCCAGATAGACCAGCGTGGTGTAATTGCCGAACATCATGGCGATCAGTTCGGGGTGGCGGTCAAAGCCCATCGGTTTCCAGACAAAGGCGTCGAACTGCCGCACGAGGAAATCGGTGAGGTAAAAGGCCGTGATCTCGTGCTCGGACCGGGCGATGAAATCGGCGGTGCCGGCAAAGAAAGCGTAACAATGCGGGCCCTCGATCATCTCGACCCCGAGTGCGGCGCAGCGGGCCTGCAACAGCCCGCCGGTGCCGCAATCGGCATAGACGACGAAGATGCGTTCATAGGTCGGGGCAAAGCGGGTGACGGCGGCCTCGACGGCGTCGGGGATACGATCCGGCCAAAGATGCAGATTGGCCGGCAGGCAGTGCAGGTCCAGATGCGCCCAGCCGTTCAGCGCCTTGAGCGCGAGGATCTCATGCGCCAGTGCGCCGCAGGCCAGCGCTAGCACCTTGCCGCCGCGGCGCGCGTCCAGCCCCTCGCGGGTCAGCCCGGTGTCGTCGGGCTGGTCCACCTTATTGCCCTGCCGCGCGCAGCAGCGCCGGGCGCAGGCGGCTGGCCACCACCTCGTCGGTCAACGGCCCGGCGTGGCGCATGACGATATTGCCTTCTCCGTCAATGACAAAGGTCTCGGGCAGGCCGACGACGCCCCAATCCAGCCCCATGCGGGCGCGCGGGTCGGCACCGACGGCGGCATAGGGGTTGCCCAGATCTTCGAGGAAGTCGAGCGCACGGTCGGGTTCGTCGCGGTAGTTGACGCCGTAGACCGGGATGCCCTCGGCCGCGAGTGCGGTGACGACGGGGTGTTCGGCCCGGCAGGGCGGGCACCACGAGGCCCAGAAGTTGACCAGCACCACCTCGCCCGACCGCAGCGCAGCATCGACAAAGGGCGGCAGATCGGCCAGCGGTTCCAACGCGACGGTGGGGGCAGGGTGCCCGGCCCGCGCCGAGGGCAGCACGGTGCGGTCGTCGCGGTAATTGCCAACCGCGACAAAGGCGACAAAGCCCGCCAGCAGCAGCGGCGGCAGCACCAGCAGGGGGTTAATCTTGGGCATTCGCACCTCGTTTCAGGCGGGCTTCCAGCAGGTCCATGTCGCGCGTTACGCGGCGCGAGCGGGCCCAGACCCACAGGATCAGGGCGGCCAGCAAGCCCAGCGAGACGGCATAGGCCAGCAGGATTTCGGTGGCATAGGTGCCAAGGTCGGGCATCATGCGTGGGCCCTTTCGCGGGTCAACAGGGCGCGGGCACGGCGGGCGCGGATTTCTGTCCGCGTCCCCGCCAGCACCAGCGCCAGAAACAGCAAGCCGAAGCCTGTCATGCAGAGGTAAAGCGGAAGTTTATAGGTCATGTCCATTCGTGTGCCCGGCGCCACCGACAGCGAGGCGCCCTGATGCAGCCCCTGATTCCAGAACAGCGCGGCATAGCGCGACAGCACGGCAAAGACGCTGCCGACAAGGCACAGAACCGCAGTCAGATCGGCCGCGGTGTCCGGGTCGTCAATCGCCGACCACAGCGCCATGTATCCCAGATAGAACAGGAACAGGATCAGGAACGAGGTCAGCCGCGGATCCCAGGCCCACCAGGTGCCCCACATCGGCTGGCCCCAGACTGCCCCGGTAAAGAGCGCGATCAAGGTCATCACCGCGCCCACCGGCGCCGCCGCCTTGGCCGCCAGCGCCGACACATGGTGCCGACGGATCAGCCAGACCAGCGACGCCACCAGCATCATCGCCCAGGCGTTGATCGCCATCAGGGCCGAGGGAACATGCAGGAAGATGATCTTGACCGTTGATCCCTGACGGAAATCCTCGGTCGTCAGGAAAAACCCCCAGATGAGGCCGGTCACGATCAGCACGGCGGCCAGCAGCGCACTCAGCGGCAGCAGCCAGCCTGAGAGCTTCATGAACTTGACCGGATTGGCGTATTCCCAAAGCGAAGCCATGGCGGTGTCCTAATCTGTTCTGCCCCGCGGCTCAAGCCACGGAGCCGTGAGTCTAGCGCAGGTTGATCCGCAGCGCGAAGGCGGCGGCAAAGGGCAGCAAGGCAATCGAGCCGGCGGTGATTCCGGCCATCAGCAAAAGGGGTGTCGCGGCGTCCAGCCCCTGCGCCGCCCGTGCCACCGCCTGTGCGCCAAAGACCAGCGTCGGCACATAGAGCGGCAGCACCAGCAGCGACAGCAGCAACCCGCCGCGTTTCAACCCGACGGTCAGTGCGGCGCCAAAGGCCCCGATCATGCTGAGCGCCGGGGTGCCCAGCAGCAGCGAAGCCACCAGCACGGTGTAACCCGACCCCGGCAGGTTCAACAGGATGCCCAGCACGGGGGCGGCCAGCGCCAGCGGCAGCCCGGTGGTGGCCCAATGCGCCGCTGCCTTGACCGCTACGACGCCCTCCAGTGGGATCGGCGAGGTCGCCAGCAAGTCCAGCGAGCCATCTTCGTGGTCGAGCGCGAACAGCCGATCCAGCGACAACAGACAGGCCAGCAGCGCGCCGATCCACAGGATGCCGGGCGCGATCACCCCCAGTGTCGCCGGGTCCGGCCCGACGCCCAAAGGCACCAGCACGGCAAGGATCAGGAAAAACCCCAGCCCGAGGCCAAAGCCGCCGCCAGCCCGCACCGCCAGTCGCAAATCGCGGATCAAGAGCGCAATCATAGAAAGGCCTCGTCAAAACCGCCGACATCGGGCAGCGCGGCCTTGTAGGGCGTCAGGTCGAGCACGCGCGCCTCGGGCAGGCCGAGGTCGATATGCGTGGCCAGCAGCGCTGCCCCGCCCGCCGCCAGATGCGCACGCACCACCGCGCCGAACAGTGCGACCGAGGCCACATCCAGCGAGACCGTCGGCTCGTCCAGCACCCAGAGCCAACGCCCGGTGACGATCAGCCGTGCCAACCCCAGACGGCGCTTTTGCCCGGCTGACAGGTTCTGTGCCTGCCGCTCGGCCAGATCGACGAGGTTCATCGCCTGCAGAGCCGGTTGAATGCCCCATTGGCCGTGGATTGCGGCCCAGAACTTCAGATTCTCGGCGACAGTCAGGGTCGATTTCAACCCGTCGGCATGCGCGCCATAGGCCATTTCCTCGGGCGGGCAGGTGACCGTGCCGGCCAGCGGTGGCTGCAACCCGGCCAAGGTGCGCAGCAGGGTGGTCTTGCCACAGCCATTCGGCCCGCGCAGGATCAGCGCCTCGCCCGCCGAGACGGAAAAGCTCAACCCCTCGATCAGGGGCAGACCGCCGCGGGCGCAGGCAAGATCGGTGACACGCAATTCCATGGCGCTCGCATACAGGCTTTGCGCGAGGCCTGCAAAGGAAAGCCTCGGGGGTGCTTCATCTTGCCCCAAGTCCGCATGGGGATTTTGAAGGGGGGCATGCCCCCCTTCAAGCTGGCGGGAGAGGGACGGCAGTCCCCCAAGCCGGCCTCACACGTTCATCAGCAGATGCTCGCGCTCCCACGGGCTGATAACCTGCTGGAATTCCTTGTATTCATGCCGCTTCACCGCCGCATAGAGCCCGACGAACTCGGGCCCCAAAATCTCGACCATCGCCTTGTCTTCTTCGAGAAGGTCGATGGCGTCCGACAGGTTCAGCGGCAATTCATCTTCGCCCATATAGGCGTTGACCTTGCATTCCGGCCGCGGATCGCGCCCCTCTTTCAAGCCCAGATAGCCGCAGGCCAGCGAGGCGGCGAGGCCGAGGTAGGGGTTGCAATCCATCCCCGCCAGCCGGTTTTCCACCCGCCGCGCCTCGGGGCCGGAAATCGGGATCCGCAGTCCGGTGGTGCGGTTGTCGCGGGCCCATTCAAGGTTGATCGGCGCGGCAAAGTCGGGGACATAGCGCCGATAGCTGTTCACATAGGGTGCCAGCAGCGCCACTGCGGCGGGCAGGTGGTTCTGCATCCCGGCGATGAAATGCATGAACGCCGGGGTTTCGGCGCCATTCGGGGCCGAGAAGATGTTCTTGCCGGTCGCAATATCGACCACCGAGTGGTGGATATGCATGGCCGAGCCCGGCTCGCCCTCGATGGGTTTGGCCATGAAGGTGGCATAGCAGTTCTGCCGCAGCGCCGCCTCGCGGATCATGCGCTTGAAGTAGAAGATGTGATCGGCCAGCTCGACCGGGTCGCCATGGGCGAGGTTGATCTCGACCTGTCCCGAGCCGCCCTCTTGCAGGATGCCGTCGATCTCAAGGCCCATCGCCTCGGCAAAGTCATAGATGTCGTCGATGACCTTGCCGTATTCATCCACCGCCGACATCGAATAGGCCTGCTTCGCTGCGGCCTTGCGGCCCGAGCGCCCGATCGGTGGCACGATCGGCAGGTTGGGGTCGATGTTGCGCTCGACAAAGTAGAATTCCATCTCGGGCGCCACCACGGGCATCCAGCCCTCGGCGGCATAGAGGCTCAGCACCCGTTTGAGGACGTTGCGCGGCGCCGAAGGCACCGGCTGGCCCTGCTGGTTGATCGCGTCGTGGATGATCTGCAGCGTGGCGTCGGCGGTCCAGGGCGCGGCGGTCGCGGTGCTGAAATCCGGCACCAGCGTCATGTCCGGTTCCTTGTATTCCTCGGCGGCATTCGGCGGATCGGCCCATTCGCCGGTGATCGTCTGCAGGAAGATCGAGGTCGGCAGGTAGAAATGTGTCTGCTTGTCGAATTTGAAGGCCGGCATCGCCTTGCCCCGCGCCACCCCGGCGATATCGGGAACGATACATTCGACTTCATCCAGACGGCGCCCGGCGAGGAAGTCGCGGGCGGCCTCGGGGATCTTGGAGGTCCAGTTGCTCATGATGGGGTCCTGAAAATAGGGTCAGCGTGCCGCAGCGGGGGCGGCGGAACGGAAGAATTCGGTCAGGCGGTCGGCCAGATGCCCGCTGTCGAGCGGGGTCTCAAGGCGGGCGCTGGCCTCGGCGAGTTGGTGATCGGGCACCACGCCGCGGCCCCGGTGTTCGATCAGACCGGCAATGAAATCCGCGCCGTATTCAGGATGCGCCTGCACCGAGAGCCCGGTCTTGCCATAGGCCAGCCCGGCGTATTCGCAAAACGGCGAGGTGGCGATGGTGCTGGCACCGGGTGGTGGCTCGATCACCTGATCCTGATGCCAGGCGTTCAGCCGCAGGGTCTGGCCGTCAAAGTCATACTCATTGGCGCCGGTTGCCCAGCCGCCCTTGAATTTCTCGACCTTGCCGCCCAATGCCTGTGCCATGATCTGATGGCCAAAGCACACCCCCGCCACCGGCACCCCGGCGGCAAAGGCGTCGCGGATGAACTGTTCCAGCGGCGCGATGAAGGGGTGGTCTTCATACACGCCATGCCGCGAGCCGGTGATGAGCCAGCCGTCGCAGTCATGGACCGAGGCCGGAAATTCCATCCCCACCACCCGCCAGCGGGCAAAGGTGAACCCCCGCCCGCCCAGAAAACGTTCGAACATGTCCGGGTATTCGCCATGTTGCCCGCGCAGGGCCTCGGGCGCGTCGCCAGTTTGCAGGATGCCGATTTTCATGTCTGCCTCAAACGGTATCGAGATAGAGATCCAGAACCTCGTTCGGCGACAGCTCGGCCATATAGCGGATTTCCTGCCGCTTGGTCCGCACGAGGTTCTCGATCAGTTGCGGCGCGAAGATACGCTTGATCTCAGGACTGGTTTCGAACGCATCCAGCGCATCGTGCCACGTTGTCGGCAATTGAGGAAGATCGAGTTCATAGGCATTGCCGGTGATCGGCGGCGGCGGGGTCAGATTGTCCTCGATGCCGATCAGCGCCGCCCCCAGCACCCCCGCCATCATCAGATAGGGGTTGATGTCGCCACCCGCCACCCGATGTTCGATGCGGCGCGCGCGGCGGCTGCCCGAGGGGATACGGATGGCCGAGGTGCGGTTCTCATAGGCCCAGCAGATGCCGTTGGGCGCGTGCTGTTCAGGCACCATCCGTTCAAAGCTGTTGGCATGGGGCGCCAGCAGGATCGTCGAGCCGGGCATCGCCTGCAGGCAACCCGCAACGGCGTTCAGCAGCAGGGGCGAGCCTTCATGCGTGCCGTTGTCGAACAGGTTGCGCCCCTCGTCATCGGTGACCGAGAAATGCATGTGCATGCCGTTGCCGGGCCAGTTGTCATAGGGTTTGGCCATGAACGACCCGGCAAAGCCGTGGCGGCGGGCCAGCCCCTTGACCAGCATCTTGAACAGCCATGTGTCGTCGGCGACCTTGAGCACGTCGTCCGAGTGCAGCAGGTTGACCTCGAACTGCCCCGGCCCGGCCTCGGAAATGGCGGTGTCGGCGTCGATGTCCATTGCCTCGCAGGCGTCGTAGAGGTCGGTGAAGAACCGGTCAAAGGCGTCGAGCGCGCGCAGGGCCAGCGTTTCCGCCCCCGGTCGGCGTTTACCCGAGCGTGGCGAGGGCGGCACGCGGAACTCGCGGCCGGAATCGTCGATCAGATAGAATTCCAGTTCCGTCGCGCAGACCGGGCGCATGCCCTTGGCGTGGAACTTGCGCACCACATTGGCGAGGGCGTGACGCGGGTCGCCTTCAAAGGGGGTGCCATCCTCGTGGAACATCCAGATCGGCAGCAAGGCCGTCGGCGCCTCGAGCCAGGGCATCGGCAGAAAGCCACGGTCGGTGGGTTTGAGCACGCCATCGGCATCGCCGGATTCGAACAGCAGCGGGCTGTCCTCGATGTCCTCGCCCCAGATGTCGAGGTTCATCACCGAATAGGGAAAACGCGTGCCGTCCTTGACGAGCTTTTCGGCAAATCGCGTGGGAATCCGCTTGCCGCGCGGCTGACCGTTGAGGTCGGCAGCGGCTACACGGATGGTCTTGACGTCGGGGTGATGGCGGAGCCAATCACGCATGGGTCACCTGATGTATTGCGGTCTGAACCGGAGCCGGGCGCGCGCCGCCCGCGGGAGATGCCGGTTCAGCCGACGATTGATGATGCCGAACAGACCGATCACCACCAACGTCAGCAGCACGAAGTAGGCCGCGACGATGGGATAGGCGATGAAAGGGTTGAAGGTCTGGTCGGCGAAATAGCGCGCGTAATACAAGGCGTCGCCCATCTGCTGCCGGGTCGGAAACGCGGAAAAGAACACCAGCGTCGTGGCATGCAGAAGAAAGATCGCCTCGTTGGTATAGCTGGGCCAGGCGAGGCGCAGCATGGTCGGCCAGGTGATGCGGCGGAACTTTTGCCCCCCGCTGAGGCCATAGGCATCGGCGGCCTCGATGTCCCCCTTGGGGACCGCCTTGAGAGCGCCGAAAAAGATCTCGGCGGAATACGCCGAGGTATTGAGAAACAGCACGAACAGCGCACCCGCCCAGGCCCGCGTGGTCCATTGGGTGTCGAGCGTGAGGTCGATCAGCCCCAACGACAGGGTCAGCCCCTCGCGCGGCAGAAGGACCAGCGTTTCATAGACAAAGAAGAACTGCACGAACAGCGGCGAGCCGCGGAAGAGGAAGATGAAGGCCTCGGCCGGCTTGCGCAGCCAGCCCAGCGGGCTGCCCTTGGCCAGCGCCAGCAGCACGGCCAGCCCAAAGCCGGCCAGCAGCGCCAGCGCAGCGAAATAGATGTTCCACACCAGCCCCGAGGCAATCAGGAACACCTGGTCGCAAAACGTGATGTCCAGCCCGCGCGGCAGTTGCTGCGCGCCGTATTCGCGCCCCAGCGAGCGCAGGATCAAGGTCTGGAAACTCTCGGTGCAGGTGTTCACGCGGCGGCCCTCCGCTGCGCTTCGCCACCCGCTGTCGCCTGACCGCGATTGACCCGCAGCATCAGGCGGTCAAAGAATTTCTGGCTGCCCCAGGTCATCGTCAGGTAAAAAGCCAGCACGACGAGGAAATACCACAGGCGCCAGTCAGGGTGCGGATAGGTGAAATGGCCGGTCTTCTGCCCGCCCAACTCGCGCGCCCAGTAGACAATGTCCTGAATGCCCAGCAGGAACAGCAGCGGCGTCGCCTTGGTCAGGATCATCCACAGGTTCGACAGGCCGGGCAGGGCGTAGATCCACATCTGCGGCAGCACCACGCGGCGGAAGGCCTGCGCGCGGGTCATGCCATAGGCCTCGGCGGTTTCGACCTGCGCATGGGGAACGGCGTCCATCGCGCCCTTGAGCGTATTGGCAACAAAGGCGCCAAAAACGAGGGCAAAGGCGATCAGCGCCAGAATGAAGCCATAGGTCTGGCGCACCCAGACCGGGGCGCCGGGGGCAGGGGTGCGCGCCTCTTCGCAGACGCGAAAATCGTTGCCCTGCCAGATGTCCTCGGTCCAGCCGGGGCAGAGCGAGTAATGGAATATCACCTCGATCGCCTGATCCAGCGCGATCGGCACGAAGAGAAAGAAGATGATGTCCGGAATTCCGCGCACCATGTTGACATAGCCACGCCCGACCAGCGCCAGCGGCCAGAACCGCGCCCGCGCCGCCATCGCCCCCGCCATGCCCAAGGCCAGCGCCGAAGGCGCCGCCAGCGCAAGCAGCAGCAACACCACGCCGAACGACTGGTAAAAGTCGATATGCGTGGCGCTGGTCAGATAGCAGGAAAACCACCACCAGCCCGTCAGGGTGGAGGGGTCGGCGCAGTAGGCGAACATCGGATCACCGGGGTTTCGGCCTCAATCGGCCGGGGGACGGGACCGGGCTGTCAACAGCCCGGTCCGCGCCGGTCACTGGTAAAGCGGCTGCTCGGGGCCGAACCACTCGGTCAGCAGCGCGTTGATCGTGCCATCGGCCTTCATCGAGGCGATGGCGGCATCGAAGGCCTCACGCAGCGCGGTGTCCGACTGGCGCAGGCCCATGCCGACGCCACCACCCAACGGGATCGGATCGGTCAGGAAGACCAGTTCGCCATTCGATTCCGCCTGAAAGGGCTCCAGATAGCTCTGATCGGCAAACACTGCGTCCACTTCGCCGTTGCGAACGGCGGCAATGGTTTCTTCGGGTGTCGGGAACTCGACGAGGGTCGCGCTGGAATCGGCGATATAGCCCGCCTGAATGGTGTTCGACTGGGCCGAGATCACACCTGAGGCCACGACGCCAGCATCGGTGCCCGCGAGCGCCAGATAGGCCGAGTTTTCCGGCAGGATGTAGTTTTGCGTGAACGAGATGATCTGGGCGCGGGCCTCGGTGATCGACATGCCGGCCATGATGGCGTCATAGTTGCCGGCGACGAGGTTCGGGATGATCGAGTCCCAGTCATTGATGATCCACTCGCAGGTCAGGTTGGCCCGGCGGCACAGTTCATCGCCCAGCGCGCGCTCATAGCCGTCGAGTTCGCCGGTGGCGTCGTTGATGAAGTTGTAGGGCGGGTAGGCGCCCTCGGAGCCGATGCGCACGACCTGCTGGGCCAGCGCACCGGTGGCGGCCATGGCAATCACGGCGGCGGAAAGAAGAAGTGTCTTCATGGGAGGTTTCCTCTGTTGGACTTGGATTTCTGGTTGCCTCAGGCCGGTTGCGTGGCGCTGAGGAATTGTTTCAGGCGGGCCGATTTCGGCGCGGTGAACAGGGTTTCGGGCGGGCCCTGTTCCTCGATCAGGCCCTGATGCAAGAAGATCGTGTGATCGGACACATCGGCGGCCAGCCGCATGTCATGGGTGACGATCAGCATGGTGCGTCCCTCGTCGGCGAGGGCCTTGATGACGCGCACGACTTCCTGTTCCAGTTCAGGGTCCAGCGCCGAGGTCGGCTCGTCGAACAAGAGCGCGCGCGGCTCCATGCACAGGGCGCGGGCGATGGCGGCACGCTGCTGCTGGCCACCCGACATCTGCGCGGGATAGACCTCGGCCTTGTCGGCAATGCCCACCTTGTCGAGCAAGGCGCGGGCGCGCTCTTCGACCTGGGCGCGGGGTTGGCGCAGCACGGTCAGCGGTGCCTCCATCACGTTTTGCAGCACCGTCATATGCGCCCAGAGGTTGAAGTTCTGGAACACCATCGACAGGTTGGTGCGGATGCGCGCGACCTGCGCGCGGTCGGCCGGGTGGCGGCCCAGCCCGGCGCCGCGCCAACGCACGGATTCCCCTTCGAACAGGATGTCGCCCTGCTGGCTGTCCTCGAGCAGGTTGCAGCACCGCAGCAGAGTTGACTTGCCCGAGCCGGACGAGCCGATCAGCGAAATCACTTGCCCCGGCAGGGCGCGCACATCGACGCCCTTGAGCACCTCGAGCGCGCCATAGGCCTTGTGCAGGCCCCGGATCTCGATCACGGGGCGCTCGGTTGACGCGGTGTTTGGGTCGGCGGAGGTCAAAGGGTTTCCGTCATGATTTGATCATATTTCCCACTAGGTCGCATTTCACACTCGAATGCAACGGGGGAAAGGTGATTCTGTCAACGCATTCCGCTGCGCGGGCGGTGGCGGTGGGTCAGGCTGGGCGTGGCGATGCGCGCAAAGAGCGCTCCGGCGACAAAGCCGCCCAGATGTGCCTCCCATGCCAGCATGCCCTGCACCAGAACCCAGAGCAGCAGGTTCATCACCACCAGCCCGCCGATCAGTCGCAGCGCCGGGCCAATGGGCAGGCGCAGCGCGCGGCGGCGCTGGATGTCCCAATAGACCGTGGCGCCAAAGAGGCCGAACACCACGCCCGAGGCCCCCAACATCGGGGCGTCGGCGCTGGACAGCAGGGCAAAGGCGGCGCCTCCGCCCGCCGCAGTGAAGGCGAACAGCAGGGCAAACCCGGCCTGACCCAGCCGCTGCACTGCCTCGCGACCAAGATGCAGCATCAGCAGCATGTTGAACAGCATGTGCAGAAATCCGGCGTGCAGGAAGGCATAGGTGACGAACATCGTCAGCCTTTGGCCGGGGAACATCGGCTCCCAATCGGTCAGCAGCCCGGACCAGAACCCGCCATAAACGATCCCGGCGCGGCGCAGCATGTCCAGCCCGACAAAGGGCAGATCGGCGAGGGTAAAGGCGAGTTCCAGCGCCGCGCAGACCCCGGCGAGGAGCAGCAGCACTGGGGCATGGCGGGTCGTCGGCTGGCGAAAGGACGCGGTCATGATCTAGGGATGGCAGCCCGGTGGCAGGGGCGCAAGCCCCCGCTCTCAATATCCGGTCGCCCGCCAGAGTGCGCCAAAGGTTGCCGCCATGATCTTGAGGTCGCGGGCCAGAGTCACGCGCTGAGAATAGGTCAGGTCGATCACGGCGCGCAGATCAAAGCTCTCCTCGTTGCGCGCGGTGACCTGCCACAGCCCGGTCAGGCCCGGCCGCAGCGGCAGATAGGCTGAGGGGTGGCGATAGAGCGGCAGTTGTTCGGGCAGCATCGGGCGCGGGCCGACCAGACTCATGTCGCCCTTGAGCACGTTGAACAGTTGCGGCAATTCGTCCAGCGAGGTCTTGCGCAACAGCAGGCCCAACGGCGTGATGCGCGGGTCGGATTTCAGCTTTTGCGTCCGGTCCCATTCGGCGCGCAGGTCCGGGTCGGCCTGCAGGCAGGTTGCCAGCCGGGCCTCGGCATCGACGACCATGCTGCGCAGCTTGAACATGCGGAAATGCCGTCCGTCCTTGCCCAGCCGGTTTTGCACGAAGACCGGCTTGCCGCCCTCGATCCAGAGCGCCGCGACAAGCAGCACCAGCACCGGCAGCGCCAAAAACAGCGCGACCGACGACAGGACGATGTCGAGACCACGCTTGCCCAACCGGGCATAGGCGCCGGGCCGGGCCCGCGTCAGGGCGCGGCGCGGCACGCGGGTGTCAAAACGAAGGGCGGTGTCATGCAAAGGCAGGACAGGGCCGAGATCAACCCCGGTCACATCGGGGAGCGCGCGGTAGTGCAAGGTCATGGCAGCACTCGAACTTCAGGATGAGCGATGCGGCGCCCCCCCAGGCCACGCATCGGCAATCAACGGTCAATACATAGTCCCGAAATCGCCTCAATTAAAACAAATTGCGCTCATCCGGTCCGGACGGCGACGTAAACTAATTGTTTCCAAAATGGAATGGTGAAGCGGCGTCGCAAAACGCAGAGCGGAATGCGAACCCGGCGCTGCAGGGTTTGCATTTCGGCCGATTCCACCGATTGACGTTGCGTTACCCGGGGCAAACAGCGATCGCGAAAGGCGTGTGTTTCCTGATTGAAAACGACCTTGACGTGCATCGCGACCGAACGCGGCACCAAACGACCGAATCACCGGGCCAGACACCTGCCCAGAAACCGCCGCAGGAATTTGGTAATCTCGACATTGTTGACCTATATCACGGATGCAGAACGCCTCCGGCCCGATTGCCGAGGGGTGCACAGCAGACCAGGACGGACATGGCACAGGCGTTGAACTATTATCTGGAGCATTTCGGGCTGCGCGAGCGGCCCTTTGCGCTGGCGCCCGATCCCGAATTCATCTTCTGGTCGCCCGAGCACCGGGGCGCCTTTGCCATGCTGGACTATGGCCTGTCGACCCGCGCGCCGATCACCTTGCTGACGGGGGAAATCGGCGCGGGCAAGACCACGATCCTGCACCATTTTCTGGCGCAGCAGGCCGAGGACGTCACGATCGGCATGATCGCCAACCCGCGCCCCGGCCCGAATGACGTGCTGCGCCGGGTCTGTGCTGCGCTGGGCTTGACTGCCGCGCCGGGCGCCGACAGTTCGGACCTGTTCGACGCGATCCAGACCTTCTTGCAGGCCGAGCATCGGCAGGGCAGGCGGGTTCTGCTGATCATCGACGAGGCGCAAAACCTTGGACGCGATGCGCTGGAAGACCTGCGGATGCTGACCAACATCAATGCAGGGCGCGATGAAGTGCTGCAACTGCTGCTGGTCGGCCAGCCGGAACTGCGCGCGATGGTGCGCCGCCCCGATCTGGTGCAATTCGCGCAGCGCGTCTCGGCCAGCTATCATCTGCCCCGACTGGAGGCGGCCTCGACCGGCAGTTACATCGCCTCGCGCATCCGGCAGGCGGGCGGCAACCCGAACATCTTTTCACGGCAGGCGGCGGAGCTGATCCATCAGGCCACCGATGGTGTGCCACGCCTCATCAACCAGTTGTGCGATCTGGCGCTGACGTATGCCTTTGCCGAACGCGCCCAGATGGTCAAACGCGACACCGTGGCGCAGGTTCTGCGCGATGGCGTGTTCTTTGGGGTAAGCGACACGCCGCAGGGATGAGGCGGCGGGCTTGACTTCGTAGCGCCGAAGGGGTGTATCCGGGGCGGTCCACCAGCACCGGAGTCCGGCATGAACCCCTATCGCAGCCATACCTGCGCCGATCTTACCCTTGCGCATGTCGGCCATGAGGTCCGTCTGGCGGGCTGGGTGCACCGCGTGCGCGACCACGGCGGCGTGCTGTTCATCGACCTGCGCGACCATTACGGCATCACGCAGGTGCTGGCCGACAGCGACAGCCCGGCCTTTGCCGCCCTCAACAAGGTGCGCGCCGAATGGGTCATCTCGCTGGACGGGCTGGTCAAGGCGCGCGACGCCGCGCTGGTCAACCCGAAGATCCCCACCGGCGCGATCGAGGTCTATATCAGCGAGGTGCGGGTGCTGGGTGAGGCGGGTGAACTGCCGTTGCCGGTGTTCGGCGAGCCCGATTACCCCGAGGAAACCCGGCTGACCTATCGCTTCCTCGATTTGCGCCGCGAGAGCCTGCATCAGAACATGATGCTGCGCTCGAATGTGGTGCGCTCGATCCGCAACCGGATGTGGG
>CALESR010000241.1 GCA_937907485.1 uncultured Paracoccaceae bacterium
TCACACGTCGCGCAAACCGGCGGACAATCCGGCCTGACTTTGCAGTTCGGGTGGTGACACCCGGACCGTTCACCCCTTAGTTTTGCACCCCTCCAAAGGATTTTCACCATGACCCTTCGTATTGCCACCCCCGCAATCATCTTGATCGTCGCCCTTGGCGCCGGTGCCGCCGCCGCGCACAGCCCGCGCAACCACCCCACCAGCCCCTTGTCCGCGCTCGATGCGCTGGACATGCCGGGACTGTCCCCCGCCCGTGCGCTGATGCACGAGATGCTGCTCGATGATGGCCCGCACAACCGGATCATCATTATCACCGAGCCCGAGGTCCCGACGCGGCGTGTCTTGCCCTTCTTCAGCTTTCGCTGGCTGGGCGCCCCCTCGATGCATCGTTCGGACAGAACGCGCTGCGAGACGGTCTATTCACCCTTTGGCGGCCGGGTCGAAACCTGCAGCGCGCCGCTCTCGCGCAGCGTGACACCGCGCGCCGCACCTCGGGGTGCCGACTTGATGGACGAACTGCAGCGCCGCCTTGACGCGCATTGAGCGAGGCGATTGACAGGCGGGGTGGTCCGTGGTTAAACCGCATCATTGCAAATGCAACGATATGCAAGGAGACCCCGATGACTGCCCCCGTCCTGAAACTCGACCGCATGCACCATGTCGCCTATCGCTGCCGTGACGCCAAGCAGACGGTCGAATGGTATACAAAGATGCTGAACATGGAGTTCGTGCTAGCCATCGCCGAAGATCAGGTGCCCTCGACCCATGAGCCCGATCCCTACATGCATATTTTCCTGAACGCGGGCGGTGGCAACATCCTCGCGTTCTTTGAATTGCCAACCAAGCCCGAGATGGGCCGTGACCTCAACACGCCGAAATGGGTGCAACACATCGCCTACAAGGTGAAGGATCGCGAGACGCTGCTGGCATTCAGGGCGCATCTGGAGGCGAATGGCGTCGAGGTTCTGGGGGTCACCGATCACTCGATCTTTCACTCGATCTATTTCTTCGATCCCGACGGCCACCGCGTCGAACTGGCCTGCCCGGACCCGGCCGAGGACGCGATGCTGGAAAAGCTGGACGCCGTGAAATGGGACATGCTGGAAGAATGGTCGCGCACCAAACGCGCACCGCAGCACGCCGCATGGCTGCATTCCAAGGAATTGGGCAAGGCGAGTTCCTGAGGCATCGGGCGAGGGGTAGGGCCTCCTACCCCTAGTTCCCCTGACCCCACCGGGCCTCGAGCGCCTCGATGGCACGCACTCGCTCGATCGTGGGTGGGTGCGAGGCCAGCCAGACCGGCGGCCCACCCCGGTGCCCGACCAAACCATTCAGCCGTGCCAGCAGCGTCTTTTGCGGCGCAGTGCCGATCCCGGCCTTGGTCAGCAGCGCGGCGGCGTATTCGTCCGCCGCGTATTCGTCCTTGCGGCTGAGACCTGCCGCCAGCAGTGTCACCAACGCATTGGCGATCCAGACGCCCAACCCCGGAATCAGCCGCCCCAGCACCGCCGACAGCATCACCCGCACTGCGTTCTGCCCGGAAAAGTCGATCATCCGCCGCCGCGTATGCCCCAGCGCGACATGGCCCATCTCATGCGCAATGACCGAGGCAATTTCCTCGGCGCTGACTTCGCCCGAGTGATAGCGCTCCAAAAACCCGCGCGTCAGAAAAATCCGGCCATCAGGCGCAGCGAGGCCGTTGATGGTGGGGATTTCATAGACATGCACCGTGATCGCGGCCAGATCAAGCGCCCGCGCCAGCCGATCGGTCAGCGCCTTCAGCCGCGCATCCGCCAACGGTGTGGATCGCGCGTCCAGCTCACGCGCCGTCCGCCAGGCAGAGAACTGCCAGTAGACAAGGCCATAGGCAACGGCCAGCAGGATCGGCATCAGGCGCAACATCCTGACGATATGGCGGTCAAATCCGCCTGCGACAAGGGCTAACGCGCGGGCGCGGTCAGATGGGCAGCGCAGCCCAGCAAAGCGGCATAGTCATCCTCGACAACCAGGATCGGAAAGTCCTCCATCATCGCCGAGAACCGGCCCATCTCGACAAAGGCGGCACCCATGCCCAGGTCGTCCAGATGCGGCGCCATTGCGCGCGCCACGCTGCCGATCAGGAAGATGCCGCCAAAGGGCAGGTGCACCAGCGCCAGCGCTGCCAGCGCCCGCCCCATCAGCCGGGCGTAGAGCGCGCCCGATTCCCGCGCCTGCGCATCGCCCGCCGCGATGGCGGCGGTCAGCGCGTCGCCAGCGACCTCATGTCCGCTGACCCAGTGGTGCAACGCCACCAGCCCACGCCCGCAGAGCACCTCTTCTATGGTGGCGATGCCGTGGCGCTGCGCCAGATGGCGGGCGAGGGCCTCTTCGGCCTCGCCGTGGCGGGGCAGGTGGATATGGCCGCATTCCGAAGGCGCGACAAAGGTGCCGCCAGGCAGATGATGCACCGGTGCCGCGTTGAACCCGGTCCCTGCACCGACCACCAGTTGCGCTGCACCCTCAGGCGCCGGGCGACCGGGCCTGAGCACTCGCAAGTGCCGCGCCCCCAGTGAGGCCAGCGCATGGCCCTGTGCCTGTAGATCGTTCAAAATTGCCACCCGGTCGGTGCCGCCAACCGCCGCCAGATCGTCGGTGGTGATCTCCCAGTCCAGGTTGGTCATCCGCGCCACCCCGTCGCGCACCGGCCCGGCCACCGCGACACACACACCCGAGCATTCGGTACTGGCCGTGTCGCGCAGATACTGGCGCAGGATGCCCGACAGCCCGTCGCGGCCTGCGTTGGCGTATTTGCGGATCGACCCGGCGCGCAGCACGCCGCCATCAGCGAGGGCAACTCGGGTATTGGTGCCGCCGATGTCGGCGACCAGTTGCGGGGCAGGGGTAAAGGGCCAAGGCTTGAGGATTCGGTCGGGCATCGCGGAACTCGGGTTTGGGCCCCCCTTCATAGCGCCTCCGCCCCCCCATCACCACGGCCTTCTGCCGTATTCAACGCGGCGCCCCCCTTGCACTCGCCACGCCAGAGGCGTTGAGTGCCCATGCCACCCGGAGACCCGCATGACCGACGCCCCACGCCCGCTGCCCCAGCTTAAACCCCGCCATTTTCCGCCGCCGCCGCCGCTGGTTCAAAAGACCCCGGGCCTGTGGCGCCGAACCCCGCCGGCGATCTTTCCACCGATCATGGGGCTCTTTGGCCTTGGTCTGGCGTGGCGGGTGATGGCGCATGCGCCGGGGTTGCTGCCGCTGGAACCGATCGGCGAGGCAATCCTCGGCGCAACGCTGCTGCTTTACGGCTTTGCCCTGATCGCATGGCTCAGCAAACCGCTGCGCCGTCCGGCTGTGTTTGTTGAGGAACTCCGCGTGCTGCCCGGTCGCGCCGGGCTAGCGGCAATGGTGCTCTGCCTCGTGCTTTCGGGGGCCGCACTGCGGCCCTATGCACCGGTGTTGGCACTGGATCTGGTGATTGTCGGCCTTGCCGCCTTGTTCGTATTGGGTCTGGGCATCGCCTATGTCCTGCACACCGGCCCCGAGGAACAACGGGTCGTGACGCCGATCTTTCATCTCACCTACGTCGGCTATATCCTCGCACCGATTACCCTGGTACCGCTGGGCCATACGCAGATCGCCAGCGCAATCCTCTTTGCCTCGATCGCCATTGCCGGCCTGATCTGGGCAATCAGTCTGCGCCAGATCCTCACTCGCATCCCACCCGCTCCGTTGCGCCCGTTGCTGACGATCCACCTCGCCCCAGCCAGCTTCATCGCTATCAGCAGCGTGTTGCTGGGACATCCCTGGTTGGCGACGGGCTTTGCCCTGCTGGCGCTGACGCTGTTTACCC
>CALESR010000242.1 GCA_937907485.1 uncultured Paracoccaceae bacterium
TGCATTGGCGTCGCGGGCCTGTGGCTGGCCCGGGGGGCGCTGCCCCCCGACCCCCGGGATATTTGGGGAGCAAAGATGAGTGTCAGATTTTCAACATTGGAGGGTTGGACTGGGCGCGAGTTTTGGCCCGGGATGTCGTTTTTTCAATCGCCTGACAGTTTGGCGAGGGAGTCTGCCAGCGCGCGGTCGGTGGCGTCCTCGGGGCCGTGATAGTGCGGGCGAAAGCGCAGGCGGAACGCGGAGAGGCGCAGGTCGGGGTTGACTTTGGGATAGCCGATGGTGTCGAGAGAGCGGCCGAGCGGGGCCTGCGGGTCGCCCGGCGAGGCGGGCCAGAGCGCCAGTCCCTGACGCGCCAGTCGCCGCCAGTCAAAGCGCGGGCCGGGGTCGATCTTGCGTTCGGGGGCCATGTCGGAATGGGCGATGACGCCTGACGGCGGGATCGTCCAGTCGGCGAGGATGCGGGAGAGCAAGGGTTCCAGCCTTGCCATCAGCGGCGCGCTGAACGGGCTGGCGCCGTCGTTGTCGAGTTCGATGCCGATCGAGCGCGAGTTGATGTCGTCCTGCCCGCGCCACTGGCCGGCGCCTGCATGCCAGGCGCGCTCGGCCTCGTCCACGAGGTGCCAGAGTTGGCCGTCGCGGCCGATCAGCCAATGCGACGAGACCTCGGCCCTGGGGTCGCACAGCCGGTCCAGTGCGGCGGCGGTCGAGCGCATCTCGGTGAAATGCAGCACCACCAGTCGGGGGATGAGGCCGCCACGACGCGCCCCCCGGTTGGGCGAGGGGTGCCAGATCGCCATTTCAGCGGCTGGCAAGCGCCTGACGCAGCGGCGTGGGATCCCACCAGCAGGCATAGCCGTCGCCGTCGGGGTCAAGGTTGTCGCCGTCACGCTCGGGGCCGCCATTGGCGAGGAAGGCCTCCTGGGCCGAGTCCTGATTGCGGAATTCGAGGCAGGCGTTTTCCCAACGGCCCCAGCGCAGCGGGTTGATGCGGCGGTAGACCTGGGTGCCGGGCGCGTGGCTGACGCTGAGCGCAAAGGCGACGATGTTCGGCCCGGCGCTGGCGGTCGGCGGCGGCACCGAGGCGACCTCGATCACCTGATACTGGGCACGCTGACGGGCCAGACGCTCGCGGTCGCTTTCGATGGTTTCGCGCGACGAGACGGCGCGGAAATCCTGTTCGTCCGAGACGCCCCGGGTCAGGCTGGGTCCGGCGTCAAAGGCGGGGGTGGTGCCAAAGCTGGCGCTGGCCTGCACGGTGCGCAGGCTGCCAGCGGGGGCGGCCGTCTGCACGGCGGCAGTGTATACGGGGGCGGGCTGCATGGGCGCGGGCTGCGCGGCGGCCGTCTGCACGGCGGCCGTCTGCACGGCGGCTGCCTGCGGCATGGCCATTGGCGCGGGCGGCGCGAGGGCGATCATCGGGGCGGCGACCGGCGCCGGGGCGGCCATCGGGGCGGGCAGCGGCTGGGCGCTGACCGGCTGCACGGCGATCGGGGTGGGCGGCGGCAGGCTGCGCAGCGGCACGGCGGCCAGCGACGAGGGCGGGTTGGCGGGCATCGAGGCGGGGGGCAGCAGGGGGGCGGCGGCGCGCTCGGGCGGGACGGAATAGGGCACCGACCCCGTCGAGCTGGCCTCGCGCGAGTGGAGATACCGCTGATAATCACCAAAACCGACGCCGGTGGTCATCGTCGCATAGGACTCAGGCCCTGCCGAACAGGACGCCAGCCCCATCAGGGCCAGCGGCCCCGCCACTGCCAAAATACGCATGTCTGCCTCTGCTCGTTCTTCTTTTTTGAGCAGATTACCACCATTTTGCGGGTTTGGAAACAAATCCCGCAGCGGTTTCCAGAACTTGCGCGATGTTCAGCAGATCGGCCTCGCCCCAGGGCTGGCCGATCAGTTGCAGACCCAGCGGCAGGCCCTGCGCGTTCAGCCCGGTGGGCAGCGCGATGCCCGGCAGACCGGCGAGGTTCACGGTGACGGTGAAGACGTCGTTGAGATACATCGCCACCGGGTCGGCGTCGGCCATTTCACCAAGGCCAAAGGCGGCCGAGGGGGTGGCCGGGGTCAGGATCGCGTCGACTCCGGCGGCAAAGGCGAGGTCGAAGTCGCGCTTGATGAGGGCGCGGACGCGGCGGGCGCGGTTGTAATAGGCGTCATAGAACCCGGCCGACAGCACATAGGTGCCGACCATCACGCGGCGCTGGACCTCGGCGCCAAAGCCCTCGGCGCGGGTTTTTTCATACATCTCGGTGATGCCGTCGCCCTTGCCCAGCGCGGCGCGGTGGCCATAGCGCACGCCGTCATAGCGCGCGAGGTTCGACGAGGCCTCGGCCGGGGCGATGACGTAATAGGCGGGCAGGGCGTATTTTGTGTGCGGCAGCGAGATGTCGGCGATTTTCGCGCCCGCGTCGCGCAGCATGGCGGTGCCGTCGGCCCAGAGTTTCTCGATCTCGGCGGGCATGCCGTCCATGCGGTATTCGCGCGGAATGCCGATGGTCTTGCCGCGGATGTCGCCGGTGAGTGCGGCCTCGAAATCCGGCACGGCGAGGTCGGCCGAGGTGGAATCCTTCGGGTCATGCCCGGCCATCGCGCCCAGCATGATCGCCGCGTCGCGCACGGTATGGGTCATCGGCCCGGCCTGATCGAGCGACGAGGCAAAGGCCACAACGCCCCAGCGCGAGCAGCGGCCATAGGTCGGCTTGATGCCGGTGATGCCGGTGAAGGCGGCGGGCTGGCGGATCGAGCCTCCGGTGTCGGTGCCGGTGGCGCCGAGGCACAGGTTGGCGGCGACGGCGGCGGCGGAGCCACCCGAGGAGCCGCCGGGGGTCAGCGTGCGGTCATCGACCTTCCACGGGTTGACCGCATTGCCATAGCATGAGGTTTCATTGCTGGAGCCCATGGCGAATTCGTCCATGTTCAGCTTGCCCAGCATGACCGCGCCCGCATCGCGCAACTGCGCGGTGACGGTGGATTCGTATTGCGGAACAAAGCCTTTCAGGATGTTCGACCCGGCCTGGCTGGCGACGCCCTCGGTGCAGAAGAGGTCCTTGATGCCCACGGGAATGCCGCACATCGCGGGGGCCTCGCCACTGGCCAGCCGGGCGTCGGCGGCGCGGGCGCGGTCCAGCGCGAGTTCGGGGGTCTTATGGACAAAGGCGTTCAGTGCGTCGGCGCCGTCGATGGCGCTCAGGCAGGCCTCGGTCAGTTCGACAGAGGTGACCTTGCGCGCGCGCAGCAGGTCGCGGGCCTCGGCGATGGTCAGGGCGTTGAGTGTCATTCCACCACCTTCGGCACGGCAAAGAAGCCCTCGCGGGCATCGGGGGCATTGGCGAGGATCTTGGCCTGCATGCCGCCATCGGTGACGCCATCGACGCGCCGTTTCAGCCGCATCGGCGTGACCGAGGTCATCGGCTCGATCCCGGTGACATCCACCTCGTTCAGTTGTTCCATGAACGACAGGATCCCCGACAACTGGTTGGCCAGTTGTGGCAGGTTCTGTTCAGGCACGCGGATCCGGGCAAGTTTTGCCACCCGGCGCGCGGTTTCGATGTCGATCTTGGACATGGCTCTCTCCGGCAGGATGTCTGGCGGTTTAGCCGCGCGCCGGGCCGGGTGCAAGCGTCGCAGGCGCCTTGGGTTGCGGGCGGGGGGGCAAGGGACTAACGTAGCAGGCCAAAACCCCACCGCGAGGACATGATGCGCAGACTTCTGGCCCTTCTGATCCTGGTGTTGCCGATCGTCGGCGCGGCGCTGGTCACGCGGCAACTGATCGCGCAGGCGCCGCAGCAGGGAAGGGTGGCCTCGGCGCAGGTCGGGCTGCCGGTGCGGGTGGCGCCGGTGCAGATGGCCGACCTGGTGCCCGAGGCGACGGGTTGGGGCAATGTGCGCGCCGCGCAAAGCTGGACGGCGGTGTCCGAGGTGCGCGGCAGCGTGATCTGGCGCGACCCCGATCTGGCCGCCGGGCGGCTGGTGCGGGCGGGTCAGCCGATCCTGCGCATCGACCCGGCGGATTATCACCTCGCCATCGCACAGGCCGAGGCGGACCTTGCCAGTCTGCAGGCCGAAACCGCGCAGATCGAGGCCGAGGCGGCGAACACCGGGCGGGTGCTGGAGCTGGAAGAGGCAAGGCTGGCGATCACCGACTCGGACGCGCGGCGCATCCGCGAGCTGGTGGCGCAGGGCACCGCCGCCCCCGCCCGCGCCGACGAGGCCGAGCGCGCCGTGCTGGGGGCGCGCCGGGTGGTGGTCGAACTGCAGAACGCGCTGGCGCTGATCGGCCCGCGGCAGGACCGCAACGCCGCGCAACGCTCGCGCACCGAGGCGGCCTTGGCGCGGGCGCGGCGCGACCTCGATCATACGGAAATCACCGTGCCGTTTGATCTGCGCATCACGGCGGCCCCGGTCGAGCAGTTCCAGTATGTGTCGGTCGGGCAGGTGCTGGCTGGCGGCGAGGGGTTGGCGCAGGCCGAGATCCTCGCGCAGGTGCCCTTGGCCAGTTTCCAGCGCCTGTTGTCGGGGGTGCAGATCGAGGGCGGCCTCATCGAGGCCTTGGGCGACAATCCGGGCGGGCGGCTGAGCGTGACGCTGGAGCCGGTCGGCAATCCGGGGCAGGTCTGGCAGGGACGAGTGGACCGGGTGGAACCGGCGCTGGAGCCGCGCGCGCGCACGGTGCAGGTGGTGGTGCTGGTCGATGACCCGATCGAGGGCGCCCATCCGCCGCAGCGCGTGCCCTTGGTGTCGAACATGCAGGTGCAGGTGACGCTGCAAGGACCGGCGCTGCCCGGCGTGATCGCCATTCCCGCGCAGGCCCTGCATGGCGGCATGGTCTATCTGGCCGATGCGCGCGACCGGTTGGAGTTGCGCCCGGTCGAGGTGGCGTTCCGGCAGGGGGATCTGGTGGTGATCGCCTCGGGGCTGGCGGCGGATGAGCGGCTGGTGCTGGACGATATCGCCCCCGCCGTGCCGGGCCTGCTGCTGATGCCGGTGGCGCCATGATCCGCTGGTTCGCGGGGCACCCGACCGCCGCCAACCTGCTGTTGATCCTGATGCTGGCGCTGGGGGCGATGGCGCTGCCCTCGCTGGTGCGCGAGACCTTTCCGGATTTTCGCGAGACCGAGGTGGAAATCACCATCCCCTACCGCGGCGCCAGCGCGGGCGAGGTGGAAAGCGCGATCTGCGGCCCGCTCTGGGACGGGGTGCAGGGGGTGGAATCGCTGAAGGAGTTGACCTGCACCGCGCAGGACAACCGGGCGCGGGCGGTGGCGGTGATGGCGGCGGGCGGCGACCCTTTGCGCTTTGTCAGTGCCTTGCGCAGCGAGGTCGCGGCCATCGACACCTTCCCTGAGCGCGCCGATGAGCCGGTGGTGCGCGAGTTGCACCGCACCGACGGCGTGGCCTCGGTGGCGGTCTGGGGAGATATGCCGCTGCATGACCTCGACGTCATGGCTGCCGGGCTGGCCGACCGGCTGGCAGCGCTGCCGGAAATCGCGTTGGTCAACCGCGCCGGTCTGGGCGCGCGGCAGTTCCGCATCGAGGCGCCGCGGGCCGTGCTGGCGCAGCACGGGCTGACGGCGGCGGGGCTGGCCGCTGTGCTGGGGGCGCAGAGCCTCGATCAGCCGGTCGGCACGCTGGAGACCACCGGCGGCGATCTGCGCCTGCGCCTGACCGAAGAGCGCCGCGACATCGCCGCGCTGGCCGCGCTGCCGGTGCTGGTGCTGGACAACGGCGCGCGGCTGACGCTGGGCGAGGTCGCCCGCATCACCGAGGTTCACCGCCCGGCCGAGGACCGCGCCTTTGTCGATGGCGTTCCGGCGATCTTGCTGGATGTGCACAAGCCGCGCGGTCAGGACGCGCTGCGCGCGCTGGACGCCCTGCGCGCGCAGATCGCGGTCGAGGTTCAGGGCCTGCCCCGGGCGCTGCAGATCGCCATCGTACAAGACACCACCTCGATCGTGCGCGACCGTCTGGCGATGCTGCTTTCGAATGGCGTGATGGGCCTGGTGCTGGTCATCATCCTGATGACGCTGTTCTTTCGCCCCTCGCTGGCCTTTTGGGCGGCGATGGGTCTGCCGGTGGCGATGGCCGGGGCGCTGGCCTTCATGGCGCTGACCGGGCTGACGCTGAACATGATTACCATGGTCGCGCTGCTGATGGCGATCGGCATCGTGATGGATGATTCCATCGTGCTGTCGGACGCCATCGCGGTCGAGGCGGCCAAGGGTGGCGGGCTGGATGCCGTGATGCGCGGTGTGGCTTCGGTGGCGCCGGGTGTGCTGGCGTCGTTCCTGACCACCGTGGCGGTGTTCGCTCCCTTGTCCTTTCTGGCGGGCACGCTGGGCAAGGTGCTCGAAGTGCTGCCGCTGGTGTTGATCGCGGCGCTGGCGGCCAGTCTGATGGAGGCCTTTGTCATCCTGCCCCGCCATCTGCGCCACATGGCCGAGCATCCGCCAAAGCCGCCGGGCGGGTTTCGCCGCCGCTTTGACGCCGGGTTCGGCGCGTTGCGCGAGGGGATGGGGCGGCTGGCCGATCTGGCGATCCGGGCGCGATACCTGACCGCCGGGCTGGCGATTGCCGCGCTGATCCTGACGGTGGGGGCGATGGCCTCGGGCGTGATCAAACGCGAGGCGCTGCCCGATATCGACGGCGATGTGCTGGAGGCGCGCATCCTGATGCCGCAGGGCACGCCGCTGGCGCGCACCGAGCAGGCCGTCGCGCAGGTCGAGGCGGCGCTGGCGCGGGTGACAGCGGCGCTGAGCCCGCAGCAGCCGGACGGGCGGCCTTTGGTGGTGCGGCGCATCACCCGGTTCAACCGCAATGTCACCGCGGGCGAGGCCGGGGCGCATGTGGCGACCGTCGGCGCCGACCTGCTGGGCGCCGAGACCCGGACCAGCAATCTTGACGATATCGCGGCGCTCTGGCGGGCCGAGATCGGCCCCTTGGCGGGGGCCACCGCTCTCATCATCGCCGAGCCGGGCATCGGCCCGCAGGGGGTCGCGCTGGAAATCCGCCTGACCCACGCCGATTTTGGCGTTCTGGCGCGCGAGGCGGCGCTGCTGCAGGCCGAGATCGAGACCTATGCCGGGGTGCGCAATGCGCTGATCGACCTGCGCCCCGGCAAGCCCGAGTTGCGCCTGACCCTGACCGAGGGCGCCCCGGCGCTGGGCCTGACCGCCGCCGAAATCGCCAATCAGTTGCGCGCCGGGTTTCTGGGCGCCACGCTGAGCGACGTGCGCACCGGCACCATCGCGCATGAGGTCGAGGTGATCCTGTCCCCCGGCGACCGCGACGCGCTGAGTGATTTCGACAATTTCACCTTTCTGCTGGCCGATGGCCGCACGGTGCCCTTTGCCACGGTTCTGCGTGTCACGGACTCGCGCGGGTGGGGCAGCATCACCTCGGTCAATGGTCAGCGTGGCGTGACGGTGCAGGCCGATGTGGTGCCGACGCTGGGCAATGCCGACGCCATCACCGCCGAGTTGCGCGCCGGGCTGCTGGCCGAGAGGGCGGCGGCGGTGCGGGGCTTGGGCGTGCATGTCGAGGGGCAGGCGGCCAGTCTGGCGGAAACCTCGGGCTCGATCCTGCGCGGGTTCCTGATGGGGCTGTTGGGCATCTATCTGGTGCTGTCGTTCCAGTTTCGCAGCTATGCCGAGCCGGTGATCGTCATGCTGACGATCCCGCTGGCGCTGATCGGGGTGGTTTGGGGGCACTGGCTGACCGGGTTCGACATTTCCATGCCCTCGATGATGGGCGCGGCCTCGTTGGCGGGGATCGTGGTGAACAACGCGATCCTGCTGGTCGAGGTCATCAAGGTGCGCGCGGGCGAAGGGCTGACGCTGGCGCGCGCCGCCGGGGTGGCGGTGCGCACGCGGTTCCGGCCGATCATCATCACCGTGGGCACGACGGTCATCGGCATGGTGCCTTTGCTCAATGAACCCTCGCTGCAGGCGCAGGTGCTCAAGCCCTTGGTGGTCAGCGTGGTCTTTGGCATGATCGCCTCGACCCTGCTGGTGTTGCTGGTGCTGCCCGCGTTTTACGCCATTCTCGACGATCTGGGCCTGTCGAAGGCCGGTCGGGGGGAGTGACGGGGGCGGGGATGGTGCGTGCGGGCACGCAGCCGACGGGGGTGAGCGTGACGG
>CALESR010000243.1 GCA_937907485.1 uncultured Paracoccaceae bacterium
TGCCCCGTCGCGCCGCTTTCCCTTTCCCGCTCCCCCGCCTAATCTGCCGGCAACCGCGACTCGCGAAAGCCCATTCCATGCTCGCCGACTGGACGATCTTCACCACCCCGGCGATGCTCTGGGTGACGCTGCTGGCGGTGGCGCTGGTCGGGCTGTCCAAGGGCGGGCTGGGCGGCGCCTTTGGCCTGATGGGGGTGCCGCTGCTGTCGCTCGTCATGCCGCCGGTGCTGGCGGCGGCGCTGTTGTTGCCGGTGCTCCTGATGATGGATGCCGTCAGCCTCTGGACCTGGCGGTCCTGGCGCGACGCGGCGGTCTTGCGCATCATGCTGCCCGCCGCGCTGATCGGCATCGCTCTGGGTTGGGCCAGTGCCGCGGTCACCTCGGATGCGATGGTGCGGCTGATGGTCGGCGTGGTGGCGCTGGCCTTTGCCGCGCGGGCGATGATCGGGGCCTTGGCGGGCGCGCCGCGGCATCGGCCGTGGATGGGCTGGTTCTGGGGCGCGGTTGCCGGGTTCACCTCGTTTGTCGCCCATGCCGGCGGGCCGCCGTTTCAGGTGCAGGTGCTGCCAAAGCGGCTGGACCCCAAGGTATACACCGGCACCTCGGTGCTGTTCTTTGCCGTCGTCAATCTGGTCAAGGTGGTGCCCTATGCCGCGCTGGGGTTTTTCGAGCGCCGGGTGCTGGTCTCGGCGCTGCTGATGCTGCCGCTGGCGGTGCTGGCGGTGCGCATCGGCGCGGCGATCGTGCGGCGGATGCGGCCCGAGGTGTTTTATCCCTTCACCTATGCGATGGTCACGCTGGTCGGGCTGAAACTGGTTTACGAGGGGCTTTCGGCGCTGTTCTGAGCCCGCTGCAGGGCACGCTGGATCGCCGCGACCACCGTCTCGGGGTGCGAGTGGTGCGGCATGTGTCCGCCGCCGTCGATCACCTGCAGCCGGGCCGAGCCGACCTCGGCCACCATCCGGCGGCTGTGGATCTCCAGCCCGACGATGGTGTCGGCGTCGCCGTGCAGGATATCGATCGGCAGGGTCAGCGTGGCATAGCCGGGGCTTTGGCGGGTCAGGGCCTCGTGCAAGGCGTTGACCTGCCGTGTATTCGCCGCCATCGCCTCGCGCCGCAGCGCCAGACCGGGGCCGAAATGCGCGCTGTAACCGGCGGGCACCGGGGCGGGGGCAAAGACCCCGGCCAGCGCCTGATCGACCATCGCCTCGGGCGCCAGGGCGCTGGCCATCGCGCGGGCCGATGCGCCCAGCGGCGTGGCGTTCAGCCGATACCAGGCGCCCAAGGCCTTGCCTTGCCACGGATAGGTGGCGCCCGCCAGCAGCACCACCCCGGCGGCGTCCGGATCGGCCAGCGCCCAGGCCATCGCCACCGCGCCGCCATAGGAATGCCCGACCAGCAGCGGTGTCTGCACGCCCAGTTGAGTCAGGGCGGCGGCCAGAATGCGGGCCTGTTCGGCGGGGTCGCTGTCGGCCTCGCCCAGCCCCTCGGACCAGCCCATGCCGGGGCGATCCACCGCGATCACCCGATGCGTGTCATCCAGCCGGTCGATCAGGTCAAAGCTGAAATCGCGCAGATTGCCGTTGGCGCCGTGGATCAGCACGATATCGGGTTGGCCGCGCCGCGCGGGGCCCGAGACCAGCAGGTGCACCCGGCGCCCCTCGACCTGCACGAATTGGCCGGTCGGGGGAAAGGCGGCCTCCCATCCGGCCTCGCGGCGGTCGGCGCGGGCATCGACCAGCGCGGCGCAGCCCGCGAGAGCGGCGGCGGCAGCGGCGAGCAGGGTCAGCGGGGCGGCGGGCAGGGGCATGGCGTCTCCATCGGTCATCCCTGACCTAGCGCGCGGCGGTCGCCTGTCGAGGGGTCAGGCCCCGCGGGCAAAGCGCCCGGCCCGCCCGCCGCGCCGCTGGCCGGTGCCACCGGCGGTGCCGACCTCGGCC
Source organism: uncultured Paracoccaceae bacterium (assembly GCA_937907485.1). GTDB lineage: Bacteria > Pseudomonadota > Alphaproteobacteria > Rhodobacterales > Rhodobacteraceae > Pararhodobacter. The sequence continues at coordinate 1,941 of CALESR010000243.1, forward strand.
AGCAGCGCGCTCATCGGATGGCCGGGCACCCCGCGCGAGGCCAGCAGGCGGGTCGCCGCGCCGGGGTGATCGGCGCCCAGCGGCAGGCTGAGCGCCCAGTCCACCAGAATCGAGCGGCATTCGGCGGCGCTGATCCCCTCGATGCGGTAGGATTCGCGCACCAGCCCCTTGGGGTCGTCAGGGTCGAGGGGCTCGGGCGGTGTCACAGTTCGAGCGCCTTGACGCCGGGCAGGGGTTTGCCCTCCATCCATTCGAGGAAGGCGCCGCCAGCGGTTGAAATATAGGTGAAATCCGCCGCCGCCCCGGCGCGGTTCAGCGCCGCCACCGTGTCGCCGCCACCTGCGACCGAGACCAGCGAGCCCGCCCGCGTCAGCGCCGCGGCCTGCCGGGCGGCGGCGTTGGTGGCGGCGTCAAAGGGTTCGAGTTCGAAGGCGCCGAGCGGGCCGTTCCAGATCAGCGTGCGCGCGCCCTCGAAGACGCGTGCCAGCGCCGCCACCGTGGCCGGCCCGGCATCGAGGATCATCGCGTCGGCGGGGCATTCGGTGACCACCTCATTGGGGGCATGGGCGCGGAACTCGCGCGCGACCACCAGATCGACGGGCAGATGGATGCGGCAGCCGGTTTCGGCGGCGCGGGCCAGAATGTCGCGCGCGGTCTGCGCAAGGTCATGTTCGCACAGCGATTTGCCGACCGGCGCGCCCTTGGCGGCCAGAAAGGTGTTCGCCATGCCGCCGCCGATCACCAGATCATCGACCTTGCCGACCAGATTGCCGAGCAGATCGAGCTTGGTCGAGACCTTGGCGCCACCGACCACCGCCACCACCGGGCGCTGCGGATTGCCCAGCGCGGCGTCCAGCGCCTTGAGTTCGGCCGCCATCAGCCGCCCGGCGCAGGAGGGCAGCAGATGCGCGATGCCCTCGGTCGAGGCATGGGCGCGGTGCGCCGCCGAAAAGGCGTCGTTGACATAGATGTCGCCCAGCGCCGCCATCGCGGCGGCCAGCGCCGGGTCGTTCTTTTCCTCGCCGGGGTGAAAGCGGGTGTTTTCCAGCAGCAGCACGCCGCCGGGCTCCAGCGCCTCGACGGCCTCCTTGGCCGGGGCGCCGATGCAATCCTCGGCAAAGGCGACCGGCGCACCCAGCCGCGCCTGCAGCGCAGGCAGGATGTGGCGCAGCGACATCTCGGGCACGACCTTGCCCTTTGGCCGGTCGAAATGCGCCAGCAGCACGACCTTGGCGCCCTTGGCCGACAGGTCGCGGATCGTCGGCAGCACCGCGTCGATGCGGGTGAAATCCGTCACCTCGCCGTGTTCCATCGGCACGTTGATATCGACGCGCACCAGCGCGGTCTTGCCCGAAAACGCCATCCGATCAAGGGTGTTCCAGCCCATTGTGGCCTCCTGCTCTGCCTGTGGTCTTGATGCCCGCGGCCTGAGGGCGCGTCAACTCCAGCCGACGATGCCCTTGACCTCGCAAAAGTCGCGGATGCCCCAGTCGGCGTATTCGCGCCCGTTGCCCGATTGTTTATAGCCGCCGAAGGGGGCGAAGGTGTCCCAGTCGGGGCTGTTGAGGTTCACCGTCCCGGCCCTGAGCCGCCGCGCCAGCAGGCGGGCCTCATCCAGCGGGCCGGAGATATAGGCGGCGAGGCCGTAGGGCGTGTCATTGGCGATGGCGACGGCCTCATCAAGGCTGTCATAGGGCAGGATCACCAGCACCGGGCCAAAGATTTCCTCTCGCGCGACGATCATCTGGTTGTTGACCCCGGCAAAGACCGTCGGCTTGACGAACCAGCCCCGGTTGAGGCCGTCCGGGCGGCCAAGGCCCCCGGCGGTCAGTACGGCGCCCTCGTCGATCCCGGCCTGAATCAGCCGCTGGACCTTGTGCCATTGCTGGCCGGACACCAGCGGCCCCATCGTCGTCGCCGGATCGGTGGTGGCGCCCACCACCACCTCGGCCGCGGCCTCGGAGGCCAGCGCGGCGGCGCGGGCATGTTGGGCGCGCGGCACCAGCATGCGGGTCGGCGCGTCGCAGGACTGGCCGGTATTGGCGAACACCGCCGCCGCGCCCGCCTTGACCGCCGCCTCGAAGCCGTCATGCGGCAAGATGATGTTGGGCGACTTGCCGCCCAGTTCCTGCGCCACCCGCTTGACGCTGGGCGCCGCCGCCGCCGCCACCGCCGTGCCCGCCCGGGTCGAGCCGGTGAAGCTGACCATGTCGACGTCGGGATGCTCGGACAGCCGGGCACCGACCACCGTGCCCAAGCCGTTGATAAGGTTGAACACGCCCGCAGGCACCCCGGCCTGATGGCAGATCTCGGCGAACAGCAGCCCCGACAGCGGCGCGATTTCCGAGGGTTTCAGCACCATGGTGCAACCGGCGATCAGCGCGGGCGCCACCTTGCAGACGATCTGGTTCATCGGCCAGTTCCAAGGGGTTATCAGGGCGCAGACCCCGATCCCCTCGTGCACGATCCGGCTGGTGCCGCGCATCTCTTCCCAGACCATGCTTTCGGCGGCGGCGATGGTGCTTTCCAGATGCACGCGGCCGGCCCAGACCTGCGCCTCCTGCGCCCAGGTGATCGGCGCGCCCATCTCGGTCGACATCGCCTGCGCGAGGTCATCGGCGCGCGCATTGTAGATCTCCAGAATCCGCCGCACCAGCGCGATGCGCTCGGCCAGCGGCGTCACCGTCCAGCGGTCAAAGGCGGCGCGGGCGGCGGCGACGGCGCGGTCGGTATCGGCCCGCGAGCCCAGCGCCAGTTGGCCGACGATCTCTTCGGTTGCCGGGTTCTCGATCGGCAGACGCTCGGCGCCCAGCGGCGCCACCCAATCCCCGTTGATATAGAAACGCTCGGTCTGCATGATGACTCCCCTTGCGGTTTGGCGCCATCCTAGCCGCGGCGCGCGCCGCTTGGCAACGCGCGCGCGACATTGCAGCGGCCCGTTGCGTCAGATGGTGATCTTGTGGAACCCGTCGCGCAGCGCATTCGACCAGGCCTGCGACATGGCGCGGAAATCCTCGTCCTGCGCCTCGATCCGCTGGCTGCGCGTCACCCGCAGCGCGTCGGCCTCGATCTCGGCGTAATCCAGCGGCATGCCCACCGACAGATTCGAGCGCAGCGTCGAATCCATCGACAGCAGCACCGCCTTGCGCGCCTCGACCAGCCCGGTCTCAGGGCGCACCACCCGGTCGAGGATCGGCTTGCCATACTTGTGCTCGCCGATCTGCAGATAGGGCGTGTCCTCGGTCGCCTCGATGAAATTGCCCTCGGGATAGATCAGGAACATCCGCATCGTGCCGCCACGCCGCTGCCCGGCGAGGATGATCGAGGCACTGGTCGAGACCTTGCTGGCTTCCATCTTGGCGCTGATGTCCTGACGCACCGAGGCCAGCGTATTGCCAACGATTTCCGCCACATCCAGCATCGTATGCGCCGACAGGATCGAGCCGCCCGCCGCCTCGTCGGGGTGCTCGATCGCCTCGCGCAGCCGCGCCAGTGTGGTCTGCGTCACCGACAGGCTGCCCGCCGTCAGCATGACGATCACCCGCTCGCCCGGCACCTCGAAGGTGAACATCTTGCGATAGGTGGCGATATTGTCCAGCCCGGCATTGGTGCGGGTGTCCGACAACAGCACCATGCCCGCCTTCAGCAAGAGCCCCACACAATAGGTCATACCCGAACCGCCGCCCCATCTTTGCGCCCCCAACTATCCTCAGGGGGGTGAATGGGCCCTCAGGCCCAGAGGGGGGCAGAAGGCCCCCCTGCCTGTTGCTACTGTTGCCTCTGGCCGACCGCAACGGCGATCTGCATCGATTCCGCCGCCACCCCGCGCGCCACGCCACGGATCGGCGCCGCCGCCTCGGCATCCATGCCGCAGCCCAGCCGGATATACCGTTCGTCCGGGCAGCAGCGGTTGGCGGGGTCAAAGCCGACCCAGCCCAGCCCCTCGATCCAGACCTCGGCCCAGGCATGCGCCGCCTCGCCGCTGGCGCCCTCGGCAAACAGATAACCCGAGACATACCGCGCCGGCAGATCGCGCAGCCGCGCGGCGCAGATCAGCGCATGGGCGTGGTCCTGACAGACGCCATGCCCCAGCGCCAGCGCCTCGGCGGCGGTGGTGGCGGCATCGGTGCAGCCCGGCGTCCAGGTGATCGCCTCGGCCACCAGCCGCGCCAGATCATGCGCCAGCGCCAGCCCATCCACCCCGACGCCCGCCGCCGCCAGATCGCGCAGCGCCGGGTTGGGCGCGGTGGGCGCCGTCTCGCCCAGCCAGGCCAGCGGCGGGATCCCCTCGCGCAGACCGCGCAGCACCCCGGCCTGATCGCGCGTCTCGACCACGCCGCGCACGGTGACCTGCACCTCCTGCACCGGGCCGCGCAGACTCCAGCCGCGGATCATGTCGCCCGCGCCATCCTTGAACGGCGCCCCCGCGATGCCGCCGCTGACCTCGACCACCCAATCGCCGATCACCGTCTGGTTGAGGCACTCGGTCGGCACCAGCCGGTGGCTCTGCACCACGCCACGCACCGGCGGGTCATAGCGATAGGTCGTCACATGCTCGACGCTCAGCCTCATCGCATGTCTCCGCTCAGATAGCTGTCATGGATCGTCTGGCCCAGATCCGAGACCTCGCGGATGAACCGCGTGAGGAACTCGTGCAGCCCCTCGTCGAACACCCGCTCGATGGTGATCGCGTCGATCTGCGCCCGCAGCGCCTGCGCAGCCTGCTGCGCGCCGCTGGGCTTGCCATAGGCCTGACCCAGCCGCTCCAGATGAAAGGTCATCGCCTGCACGCAGGGCCGCAGGCCGCGCGGCGTCTGCGAGTTCAGGATCAGGAAATCGGCGATCTTGTGCGCCGTCACCTCGCCGCCGTAAGCCCAGTGAAACGCCCGGTGCAGCGACATCGCGCGCAGCAAGGTGCGCCACTGGTAATTGTCCAGCCCCGAGCCGACAAAACTGACATTCGGCAGCAGCACGTAATACTTCACATCCAGCAGCCGCGCGGTGCTGTCGGCCCGTTCCAGCACATAGCCCAGATTGAGGAAATCCCAGCCGTCATTGCGCAGCAAGGTCGCGTCGATCGCGCCGCGCACCATCGCGGCGTGCTGCATCGTCCATTCGGTCAGCTTGGACAGCGACTGCGACGAACGCGGCGCCCGCTCGATCTGGCGCAGTTCCTGAAACGCGGTGTTCAGCGCGTCCCAGACCTGCGTCGTCAGCGCGGTGCGCACGATACGGCCATTCTCGCGCGCCCGAGTGATCGAGGACACCACCGACGAGGGGTTGTCATGGTCAAAGAACAGATGGCTCTCGATGTTGCGCTGCACCGGGTCGCCATACCGGCGGGCAAAGGCATCGGCACTGCCGCCAGCGCGCAGCAGGGCCTCCCATTCGTTGCGATACCCCTGCTCGGAATTGGGCAGCATCGCGATGCGCGAGCCCACATCCAGCAGCCGCGCGGCGGTCTCGGCGCGCTCCATATAACGCGCCAGCCAGTAAAGATTGTCAGCGGTCCGGCTCAGCATGGCGCCGCCCCCCCTATGTCTTTGCTCTGCAAATATCCCACGGGGGTCCGGGGGTGTGAAACCCCCGGGGCCTGCCGCCAGCGCACCGCTTGCCCCATCATCCCCGTCACTCCGCCAGAACCCAGGTGTCCTTGACCCCGCCGCCCTGCGACGAGTTCACCACCAGCGACCCCTCGCGCAGCGCCACGCGGGTCAGGCCGCCGGGCACCAGTTCGATGCGCTCGCCGACCAGGCAATAGGGCCGCAGGTCCACATGGCGCGGCGCCACGCCCTCGTCGACAAAGGTCGGCACGGTCGACAGCGCCAGCGTCGGCTGGGCGATGTAATTGTCGGGGTCGTCGGTGATCTTGGCGCGGAAAGTCTCGATCTCGGCCTTGGTCGATTTCGGGCCGACCAGCATGCCATAGCCACCCGAGCCATGCACCTCCTTGACCACCAGGTCTCCGAGGTGTTCGAGCACATATTTGCGCTCGTCCGCCTTGGCGCATTGCCAGGTCGGCACGTTTTGCAGGATCGGTTCCTCGCCCAGATAGAACCGCACCATCTCGGGGACAAAGGTATAGACCGCCTTGTCATCGGCCACCCCGGCGCCGGGGGCCGAGCAGATGCTGACCCCGCCCGAGCGGTAGATGTCCATCAGCCCCGGCACGCCCAGCATCGAATCGGGGCGAAAGCACAGCGGGTCGAGAAAGGCGTCGTCGATGCGCCGATAGATCACATCGACCCGGCGCGGGCCCTCGGTGGTGCGCATCCAGACGTGTTCGCCCTCGACGAACAGGTCCTGCCCCTCGACCAGTTCCACGCCCATCATGTCGGCCAGAAAGCTGTGTTCGTAATAGGCCGAGTTGAAATGGCCGGGTGTCAGGATGACGATATTGGGCTCGCCGGGGCATTTCTTTGGCGCGACCGAGGCCAGCGTGCGGCGCAGGATTTCGGGATAGGCCTCGACCGGCTGGATGCGGTTGCTGGCAAAGAGTTCCGGGAACATCCGCATCATGATCTCGCGGTTTTCCAGCATGTAGCTGACGCCCGAGGGGGTGCGGCAGTTGTCTTCGAGCACAAAGAAATCGTCCGGGCCGGTGCGCACGAGGTCGATGCCGACGATATGGCTGAACACGCCCTTGGGCGGGCGGAACCCGGCGACGGCCTTTTCATAGGCCTCGTTCAGATAGACCAGCCGGGCCGGAATGCGCCCGGCGCGCACGATTTCGCCGCGGTCATAGACATCGGCGAGAAAGGCGTTCAGCGCGCGGGCGCGTTGCTTGATGCCGCGTTCCAGCCGGAACCACTCCTGCGCGGCAAAGACGCGGGGGAACATGTCAAAGGGGATCAGCCGGTCCGGATCGCCGCCCTCGCCATAGACGGCAAAGGTGATGCCGATGCGGCGAAACAGCGCTTCGGCCTCGGCCTGCTTGAGGTTGCGCAGCTCGGCCGGCATCTGCTCGACCCAGCCCTGAAGCTGCGCATAGGGGGCGCGCACAGCCCCCTTGTCCATCATCTCGTTGAAATAGGTTGTCATGCCACCGCCCCTGGATGAGCCGACCTTAGCCGATCCATTGCCCGCGGCAATGCCCTGATCGTGCGCGGGCGGGCCGCGAATTTGGGCTTTTGCGCGCAAAACAGGCATTTGGCGCGCGTTTGCCTGCGAATTGGGCGGCGGCGGGGGCCAGTGCCAAGGGCGGTGGAAGGGGGCCGCGCGGGGCGGGCGATTTCTGCGCGTTTCGTGTCAGAATTGGGCGAAACGAAAAAAAACTTTCAGAATCGCGCGCAACTGCGCCTGAAACCTGATTGTCACGAATCTGATTCCGATGTTCAGTAGGGACAGCCAGTCGCCCGGCGTCCGCAGGGGTGCCCAAAGGCGGCGGCAGTGCCAACAGGAGGCTGACATGAAGACGATGAACGCGCTGGCCGCGTCCACCAGCATCGTGGCGATGCTGAGCGCGACCACCACCTTTGCGCAGAGCATGGACGAACTGATCGCCGGCGCGCGCGCCGAAGGAATGCTGACCACCATCGCCCTGCCGCATGACTGGTGCGGCTATGGCGCCGTGATCGACGGCTTCAAGGCGATGTATCCGTTCCTCGAAGTCAACGAGTTGAACCCTGACGCGGGTTCGGCCGATGAGCTCGAAGCGATCCGCGCCAACCGCGACAACACCGGCCCGCAGGCGCCCGACGTGATCGACGTCGGTCTGGCCTTTGGTCCGGCCTCGATGGCCGAAGGGCTGATCACGCCCTATATGGTCTCGACCTGGGACACCATTCCGGAAAGCGCCCGCGACGCCGAGGGTCACTGGTATGGCGACTATTACGGCGTGATGTCGTTCATCGTGAACACCGATCTGGTGGAAAACGTGCCGACCTCGTTCGCGGACCTGCTCAAGCCGGAATACGTCGGTCAAGTCGCGCTGGCGGGTGATCCGCGGGCGTCGAACCAGGCGATTCTGGCGGTTCTGGCGGCGGGCATGTCGCGCGGCGCCGAGCCGGGTGCAGCGGCGGCGCAGGCCGGGCTGGAGTTCTTTGCCGAACTCAACGCGGCGGGCAACTTTGTTCCGGTCATCGGCCGGGCAGGCACCGTGGCGCAGGGCACCACGCCGATCCTGATCCAGTGGGACTATAACGCGCTGGCGACCCGCGACACGCTGGCGGGCAACCCGCCGGTCGAGGTCGTCGTGCCGACCGACGCCGTGCTGGCCGGGGTCTATGTGCAGGCGATCAGCGCCTATGCGCCGCATCCGAACGCCGCGCGGCTGTGGATGGAGTATCTCTATTCAGACGAGGGCCAACTGGGCTGGCTGGCCGGCTATTGCCACCCGATCCGGTTCAACGATCTGGCCGCGCGTGGGGTGATCCCGCAGAACCTGATGGACGCGCTGCCGCCGGCCGAAGGCTATGCCGCCGCCGTGTTCCCGACCATCGACCAGGTGAATGCCAACCGCGAAACCGTTGTCGCGGGCTGGGATTCGGTCGTCGGCGCCAACGTCGAGTGAGACCTTGAAACGGCTGCCGACCCCCGAAGCGGGGTCGGCAGTGCCTTGAATTTCGGGACTTTGCCCATGGCCAATTCCAGCCCCGCGCGCCGACGCCTGCCGCTGACGTGGCTGGGTGTGGTGCCGTTCTTCGTCTTTGTCGGCCTGTTCCTGTTGTTGCCGACGCTTTATATCGTCGTCGGGGCGTTCCGCACGCCGGGCGGCGAGTTCACCTTTGACAACATCATCGCGCTGAATACGCCCTCGATCCTGTCGGCCTATTGGGTGTCGATCAAGATCAGCTTCTGGTCGGCGCTGCTGGGCTGCCTGATCGGCTTTGCGATGGCCGCCGCGATCACCGTGGGCAAGGGCCCGCGCTGGATGCGTGACCCGCTGCTGACGTTTTCCGGCGTGGCCTCGAACTTTGCCGGGGTGCCGCTGGCCTTTGCCTTTATCGCCACCATCGGCCCGGCGGGGATCATCACCCTGTATCTGCGCACCGAATTCGGCATCAACCTGCGGCTGATGGGGTTCAACCTGCTCAGCACACTGGGGCTGGTCATCACCTATCTGTTCTTTCAGATCCCGCTGATGATCCTCATCATCACCCCGGCGCTGGACGGGTTGAAGCGCGAATGGCGCGAGGCCGCGGCGATTCTGGGCGCCACCAATGCGCAATACTGGCGCAAGGTGGCGTTTCCGATCCTGTTTCCGTCGATCCTGGGCACGATGGCGCTGCTGTTCGCCAACGCCTTTGGCGCGGTGGCGACGGCGATTGCGTTGACCGGCCCGTCGCTGAACATCGCGCCCATTCTGCTGTATGCGCAGATCCGGGGGGATGTGCTGGGCTCGCCCAATCTGGGCTATGCGCTGGCCTTTGGCATGATCGTCATCACCGGCGTCGCCAACACCGCCTATATCGTGCTGCGCGCGCGTTCGGAAAGGTGGCTGAAATGACCCGCCTCTGGTCTTATGGCGCGCTGGCGATCGGCATCCTGTATTTCCTGCTGCCCCTATACGGGATGAGCGAGTTTTCCCTGCGGATGATCCGGGGCGAGTATTCGCTGCAGGCCTATTACGTCGTGCTGGGCGATGCGCGGTTTCAGGCGACCTTTGGCTATTCGGTGCTGATGGCGCTGGTGACCATCGTCTTTGGCGTGCTGCTGGTGGTGCCGACGGCGTTCTGGGTCCGGCTGAAGCTGCCGGGGTTGCGCCCCTATATCGAGTTCATCACCCTGCTGCCGCTGGTGATTCCGTCGATCGTCATCGTGTTCGGCTATATCCGGCTTTACAACACCTCGAGTTGGCTGCCGCTGACCGGCACGGCGATGGGCACCAATATCCTGCTGATGTTCGGCTATGCCACGCTGGCGCTGCCCTACATGTACCGCGCCGTCGATACCGGGCTGCGCACCATCGATGTCGCCACGCTGACCGAGGCGGCGCAAAGCCTTGGCGCCGGGTGGAGCGTGATCCTCGCGCGGATCATCCTGCCCAATGTGCTGGGGGCGGTGCTGTCGGGGGCGTTCCTGACCTTTGCCATCGTGATTGGCGAATTCACCATGGCGGCGCTGCTCGACCGGCCGGCCTTTGGCCCCTACATGCAGCTTCTGGGCGCCAACCGCGCCTATGAGCCCGCGGCGCTGGCGGTGATCGCCTTTGCCATCACCTGGGCCTGCATGGGGCTGATCCAGCTGGTCACGCGCTTTTCCAAACACAACAGGGTTGCCCGCTGATGGCCTTTCTCGACATCTCGCATCTGGAAAAATCCTTTGGCCTGCTGCGCGTGGTCAAGGATTTCAGCCTCGGCATCGACAAGGGCGAGTTCATTTCGCTGCTGGGCCCTTCGGGCTGTGGCAAGACGACGGTGCTGCGCATGGTGGCGGGGTTCGAGAGCCCGGATCAGGGCGCGATCACCGTGGACGGCGCGAATATCGTCGGGCTGAAGCCCAACCAGCGCAAGATTGGCATGGTGTTTCAGGCCTATGCGCTGTTTCCCAACCTGACGGTGGCGCAGAATGTGGCCTTTGGCCTGTCGATTGCCGGGGTGGGCCGGGCCGAGGCCGCCGAGCGGGTGGCCGAGATGCTGGCGCTGATCGGTCTGCCGGACAAGGGGCCGAGCTATCCGTTCCAGTTGTCGGGTGGGCAGCAGCAGCGGGTGGCGCTGGCGCGGGCGCTGGCCGTGCGGCCAAAGGTGCTGCTGCTGGACGAGCCTTTGTCGGCGCTGGATGCCAAGATCCGCGTCTCCTTGCGCACCGAGATCCGCGAGATCCAGCAACGCCTTGGCATCACGACGATTTTCGTGACGCACGATCAGGAAGAGGCGCTGTCGATTTCCGACCGCATCGTGGTGATGAACGGCGGTATCGCCGAGCAGGTCGGCGCGCCGTTTGAAATCTATAACCGGCCGAACACCCGGTTCGTGGCGAATTTCGTCGGCACGCTGAATACGCTGGCCGGGGTGGTGGTGGACCCGGCGGCGGGCATGGTCGAGGCCGGAGGGCGGCAGTTCGCGCTGGGCCGGGCGCTGGACGGCGCGCGCGGCGCGGCGCTGACGCTGGCGCTGCGGCCCGAGGCGGTGCATCTGGGCCGGGCGCCGGGCCGCGAGGTGGTTTTGCCGGCGACAATCACGGATGTGCATTTCCTCGGCTCGGTGATCCGGCTGCGGGCCGAGGCGGCGGGTGCCTCGCTGTCGCTCGACACCTTCAACCGCGCCGACACGCCGCCGCCTGCGGTGGGCGCGACCGCCGAGGTCAGCTTTTCCGCCGCCGATGTGATCGTGCTGGGCGACTGAGCGCGGGATGCGTAGGGTGCGTGCTGGCACGCACCGTCGTCACCCCTTTGGTCCGCGTCGCATGTCCGGGGCCGTGCGGCCGGTGTAATGCGCGGCCTCGTCCGGGGCGGCCTGCGTGGCATCGACCACGCCGATGAACACCCCCAGCCCGCCCATCACCTTGCGCCCGGCCAGAATCGCCGCGTTCGACTTGGTCTGCCGTTGCGATTGCCGCCGGGCCCAGGCGTTGAGCTTGTCATACATCGCCGCCAGCACCGGGGCATGGTCGGGGCTGGTGCCCAGATCGGTCAGTTCCTGCGGGTCCGCCGCCAGATCATACAGCACCGGGCGGGCGCCGTTCTCGAAATGGATCAGCTTCCAGCGGTCATCGGCCACCATCATCATGCGCGCCTGCGACGGATGCAGGCCCATGCGTTCGGCCAGCGGGGTATGCGACCAGTCGTATTCGCAGATCACCCGGTCGCGGGGCAGGGCGACGGCCTGTCCGTGCAGGATCGGGCGCAGCGAATGCCCTTCGAGGATGTGGTCCAGCGCGCCGGGGGCGCCGCCCGCCACCTCGACAAAGGTCGGCGCGAGGTCGATCTGTTCGACCAGCGCGTCGCTGACCGTGCCGCGGGTGGCATCGGCCTGAGGCGAGGGGTCATAGACGATCAGCGGCACCTTGACCGAGCAATCGTGGAAGAACATCTTTTCCCCCATGCCGTGATCGCCCAGATAATCGCCGTGGTCCGAGGTCAGCACGATCATCGTGTCGTCCATGCGGCCCTGCGCCTGCAGCCAGTCGAGCAGCACGCCCATCTGGTCGTCGATCTGCTTGATGAGGCCCATGTAGGCGCGCAGCACCTTGGCGCGCACCTCGGGGATGGCAAAGGCCTTGGCCACCGGCGCCTGCATGAAGCCGCGCATCACCGGGTGGTCGGTGTCCACCTCGGCGCGCACCAGCGGCAGGAAATCCTGCAGGCCGAACATGTCGTGATAGGGGGCGGGCACGACATAGGGCCAGTGCGGCTTGATGAGCGACAGGTGGCACAGCCAAGGCTCATCGCCGCGCGAGGCGATGAACTCCATCCCGCGGCGCATCATGTAGGGGGTTTCGCTGTCCTCTTCGGCGATATTGGCCTCGTGATCCGAGTTCGACAGGAACCAGCCCGACAGCACATTGCCCGCGTCGTCGCGCCCGGAATTGGCAAAGTCATGCCAGGGGTTGTCGCCGGGATAGCCCTTGTCGCGCAAATAGGCGTTATAGGCCAGCGCGCCGCGTTCGTCATAGCGGCCGCGCGGCCCTTCGGGGCGCATGCCGTCGTCGCGTTCCCAGACGTCAAAGCCGCATTCCGCCAGTCGTGCGCCGATCACGCTGTCGGGTTCCAGACCCAGCCGGCGCAGGCCTTCGGCATCGGCCTTCATATGCGTCTTGCCGACCAGCCAGGCCTGCATGCCCTGCGCGCGCAGATGGTCGCCCATCGTCATCTCGCCGACCTTGAGCGGCGTGTTGTTCCAGACCGCGCCATGCGAATGCACATAGCGCCCGGTGTAGGTGCTCATCCGCGAGGGGCCGCAGAGCGGCGACTGGATGCGCGCGTTGGCAAAGCGCACCCCGCGGGCCGCCAGCCGGTCGATGTTGGGCGTCGGCAGCGAGGGATGGCCATAGCACGACAGGTAATCCCAGCGGAGCTGGTCGAACATGATGAACAGGATATTGCGCGCGGTGGCCATGCTGCCCTCGAGATTGGAGTGAGCAAGGTCTGCGGGCGACGCCCCGCGCTGTCAAGGGCGCGGCCGTTGGCGACGCGGGTCATTGGCGAAGCCCGAGGGCCGCGCCGTGGTGCCGGTGAAGGGACTCGAACCCCCGACCTTCGCTTTACAAGAGCGTTGCTCTACCAACTGAGCTACACCGGCCTGCCGCCCTGATAGCCGCAGCGTGCCCGGCACTCAAGTCCTCTGCTGCGCTGGCGCGTGCCCGGGTTGCGCGGGGGCTTGCACTGGCAGGGACGGGTGGATTAACTCGGGCGCGATGGAAATCGCGTTTCACCTTGGCCTGCACAAGACCGACGAGGACCGCCTCGTGCGGTGCCTCATGCGCAACCGTGCCGTGCTGGCGGGGCAGGGGGTGGCGGTGCCCGGTCCGGGGCAATATCGCCAGCAATTGCGCAAGCTGGCGCATGAGATGCGCGACCAGCCGACCAATGCCGCGACGCAGGAGGCGCTGCTGGACGGCATCCTCGATGAGGATGCGATCGGCCGGGTGGTGTTTTCGTGGGACGGATTCCTGTCGTTGCCGCAATGGGTTGTCACCAACGGGCGGCTGTATCACGCGGCGGGCGAGCGGGTGGCCCTGCTGCGCCGGCTGTTCCCGGCGGCCGAGGTGTCGGTGCATCTGGCGATCCGCAATCCGGCCAGTTTCCTGCCCGCCGTGGCGCGGCTCGATACCACGGGCACGGTCGAGCGCGAGATCTTGGCCGGTGACCCGACCAGCCTGCGCTGGTCGTCGATGCTGTCGCGCATCGTGCAGGCGGCGCCGGATGTGCCGGTGACCGTCTGGTGTGACGAGGACACGCCGCTGTTGTGGGCCGAGGTGCTGCGCGATGTCGCGGGCCATTCGCCCGAGACCGTTCTGGATGGCTGGTTGGGCTGGTATTGGGATCTGGTCACCCCCAAGGGGCACGAGGCGATGCGCCGCTGGTTCGCCGCCAATCCGCCGGAAAACGACCTGCACCGCCGCAAGATGCTGAGCGCCCTGCTGGCGCGGTTTGCCCGGCCCGAGGTGCTGGAGGCCGATGCGCCGCTGCCGGGCTGGGACGACGACACCGTCGAGGCCCTGAACGCCGGATACGAGCAGGATCTCGACCTGATCGCGACGATGCCGGGGGTGACCCTGCTGGAGCCCTGAGGGGGCCGGGAGACGCGTGAAAGCGCGCCCCCGGTGCCGTAGCCGGGACTGCGGTCAGGCCATGCCGAGCGCGGCCTTGTACAGGTCCATCACCGCTTCTTCTTCGGCGATGTCGTCGGGCTTGCGCTTGCGCAGGGCGATGATCTTGCGGATCACCTTGATGTCATAGCCGCGGCCTTTGGCCTCGGCCATGACCTCTTTTTGCTGGTCGGCGATGTCCTTCTTTTCGGCATCCAGATGTTCGAACCGTTCGATGAACTGGCGCAGTTCTTCGGCGGTGACGTCATAGGCGCTGTCGGTGCTGCTCATCCCTTGCCCCTTTTTTGCAATTGGCGGACCCCGTTCCTAGCCGCGCGCGGCGGGGCAGACAAGCCGCCGATTGGTCTGGGCGCTTGCCGGGCCCTGGCGGGCGCGGTATGGGGCGGGCAGCGGGCGCGGGGCCCTTGGGGAGAGATGACGATGGCGGGTGCCGAACTGCTGGTCTGGGCCGGGGCCCTTGTCACCTTGCTGGGCGTGGTCGGGCTGGTCGGCGTGGTGATCCATGTGCTGCGCCTGCGCCGTCAGGGTCTGGACGAGGCCGCGCTGCGCCGCGCCTTGCAACGGGGCGTCGCGTGGAACATGGCGGCGCTGTTCCTGTCGGTGATCGGGCTGATGATGGTGGTGTTCGGCATCGCGCTGGGCTGAGCCGGGGGTCAGTCGTGGCGGCTGCGCGGGCGCGGGCGGGTCGGGATGTCCTTGAGCAGGCCGCCGACGCCCATGCGGCGGATGTCCGACGCGGTGACTGGCAGGCCGCAGATCAGCCGCTCCAGCACCCAATCGGCACCGTTCAGCGCAGGCGAGCGCGCGCAGCCCGGCAGGCCCACCACCGGGCGGCCCTCCAGCGCGCCCAGAAACAGCAGATTGCCCGGATCGACCGGCATGCCGAAGTGTTCGACGCTGCCGCCCGCGCGGCGCAGCGCGGCGGGGGCGGTGTCGCGCAGGTCCGAGGTGGCCGAGGCGGTGAGGATCAGCAGGAGTTCGCCGTCGAGGCCGCGCAGCGCCGTGGCCAGCGCGCCCTCGTCATGCGGCACGAGGGTTTCCGGCGCCAGTGAGACGCCCAGTCGGCCAAGGCGTTCGGCGGTCACCCGCCAGCCCTTGTCGCCCGGCGCTGTGCCCAGCGTGGTTTCCACCATCGCCGCCCGGCGCAGCACCGGCGGCGCCAGCGCCAGTGCGCCGTGGCCGGTGGCGCAGGCCTTCTCGACCGCGGTGTGCGCCAACCCATAGGCGATGATCTTGACCGTGGCGACCATGCCGCCGGTCTCCATCCGCTGCCATTCGGGCACCGTGGCGAGGGTGATCGCCGGGTCGGTGGCATTGACCGCATGCACGGCCTCAGGGTTGATGCGCGCCAGCCCCGGCCCGCGCGCCAGCAGATTGACCCGCCCGGTGCCCATCACCTGCAGGTCCAGCCCCGGCCCGGCCAGCGCGGTGGCGAGGGCCAGCGCGGCGGCGTCCTCGCCGCAGTCGGTGGGGCCAAGGCGGGCGGCGATCACGCTGTCCAGCCCCTCGGCGCCGAGGGTGGCGAGGTCGGTCGGGTCGAGAACCTTGCCCTTGCGCAGGCGCCCGCCGCCCGCCAGCGGCACCGAATGCGCCAGCACCGCGCCCAGCGCCTGCGCCAGCGGGACCGGACCGAAGTCCATCATCCGTGCCTCAGGACCTGAGTGATCTGCGCCAGCACCGACAGCGCGATTTCCGCCGGGGTCTTGGCGCCGATATCCAGCCCCACCGGGGCATGGATCCGCGCCAGCGCGCCGTCCGTCACACCCGCCGCGCGCAGCCGCTCCAGCCGCTTGGCATGGGTGCGGGTCGAGCCGAGGCAGCCGAGGTAGAAGCAGTCCGACCCCAGCGCCGCCAGAATCGCCGGGTCGTCGAGTTTGGAATCATGGGTCAGCGTGACGACGGCGGTGCGGGCGTCGAGGCCCTCGGCCTGCAGGGCCTCGTCAGGCCAGTCGGTCACGATGCGGGTGCCGGGAAAGCGGGCCGCGCTGGCAAAGGCATCGCGCGGGTCGATCAGCACCGGGTCATAGCCCGCCAGTTTCGCCATCGGAACAAGGGCTTGTGCGATATGCACCGCGCCGATGACCGCCAGCCGCAGCGGTGGGTTGAAGAGGGCGATGAACTCGCCGCTGTCGGTCATGCCCGAGCGGTCGGCGCGAAAGCGGTCGGGCGCCTCGGCGGGACGCAGCAGGCGGCGGGCCCAGCCCTCAGGGGTGACGCCGTAGGCCAGCGGCTGACGGGCGGCGCGGGCGGCGGTGATGGCGCGCAGCATGGCCTCGGGCATGCCGGCGCCAATGGGTTCGACCAGCACGCGGATCGTGCCGCCACAGGCGAGGCCGACGGCAAAGGCGCTTTCGTCGCTGACGCCGAAGGTCAGAACGCGGGAGGTGCCGTCGGCCAGCGCGTCCAGCGCCTCGACCACTACCGCGCCCTCGACGCAGCCGCCCGAGACCGAGCCCATGATCTCGCCCGCGCCCGAGATCGCCAGTTGCGAGCCGGGCTGGCGCGGGGCCGAGCCCCAGGTCTCGATTACCGTGGCCAGCGCGGCGCCGCGCCCTTCGCTGTGCCACTGCAGGGCGATTTCGGGGATGCTGTCGTGCTGCATGGCGGGTCCTCCCGCCGTCAGTATGGGCCGCGCGCGGTGGCAACGCCAGCGCGACCTTTGGC
>CALESR010000244.1 GCA_937907485.1 uncultured Paracoccaceae bacterium
GACCTGAAGACCCAGCACGTTGTCGATGAAGATCGGCCGATCCAGATCGGCCTCGGTGAAGCCATACGAGGCCGGGTCGAGCTCCGGGTGAACCGATTCGTCGCGCATCGCCAACGGGTCGAGGTTGGCGATCAGATGGCCGCGGATACGGTAGGCGCGGATGATCATCAGCGCGCGCAGGCTGTCCAGCACAGCGCGCTGCACCTGGGCGTCGGAGAGCGTGACGCCCTTTTCCTCGGCCTTGGCGCGCAGTTTCTCGCCGGCGGCCTTGCTCTCGCGCGCGGGGGCGGCGGGCCATTCGCCGGTCATCGCCGCGGTCAGGTCGTCGCTGGGGGTCGGCGGCCAGTCGACACGGGCCCAACTCGGCCCCTGCGCGGCACGGGTGGCGGTGACATGGTCGTCCCCGGCAGCGTCGAAGAACTGCGCCCAGGCGGCATCGACACTGGCCGGGTCCTGCGCATGGCGGGCGGCGAGCTGGTCGATATAGTCGGCATTCGCCCCGTCAAGGAAAGACGAGGCGCGCATGGCGTCATTGGGGCTGTGGTCGTTCATGGAACTTCCTCGCTCAGAGGGGTTGGATGTCGGCTGCGCCGCGCTGCGGCATGGCCCGGTATCTGCAAACGCCCCCGCCGGTGCGGCGAGGGCGGGTTTCGAATGGTCCCCTGCGGGCACCCATCGGATCAGCCCTTGATCGCCGCCATCACGGCGGCGCCGAGGCCTGCCGGGCTGTCGGCGACGATGATACCGGCGGATTTCATCGCCTCGATCTTCGATTCCGCGTCGCCCTTGCCGCCCGAGACGATGGCGCCGGCATGGCCCATGCGACGGCCCTTGGGCGCGGTGCGGCCGGCGATGAAGCCCGCCGTGGGTTTCCAGCGGCCCTTCTTGCGCTCGGAGGCGAGGAATTCCGCCGCCTCTTCCTCGGCCGCACCGCCGATTTCACCGATCATGATGATCGAGGTGGTTTCCGGATCGGCGAGGAACATTTCCAGCACGTCGAGATGCTCGGTCCCCTTGATCGGATCGCCGCCGATGCCGACCGCGGTGGACTGGCCAAGGCCGAGGTCCGAGGTCTGCTTGACCGCCTCATAGGTCAGCGTGCCCGAACGGCTGACCACACCGACGCTGCCGCGTTTGTGGATATGGCCGGGCATGATGCCGATCTTGCAGGCGTTCGGCGTGATGACACCGGGGCAGTTCGGCCCGATCAGCCGCGACTTCGAATTGGCCAGCGCGCGCTTGACCTTCATCATGTCCAGCACCGGGATCCCCTCAGTGATGCAGACGATCAACTCCATCTCGGCATCGATCGCTTCGAGGATCGAGTCGGCAGCAAAGGGCGGCGGGACATAGATCACCGAGGCATTCGCCTGAGTCATCGCCCGGGCCTCGTGCACTGAGTTGAAGATCGGCAGGTTCAGGTGGCTGCCGCCGCCCTTGCCGGGGGTGACACCGCCGACCATCTTGGTGCCATAGGCGATCGCCTGTTCGGAATGGAAGGTCCCCTGCGAGCCGGTAAAGCCCTGGCAGATGACGCGGGTGTTTTCGTTGACGAGAATGGCCATTTCATTCTTCCTCGAAATGCGACCGAACGAAGGCCGCGAGGGCGGGTTCGAGCGTCGTGATCTTGTTGAGTGCTTGTCTGGGGTTGGTGCGGGCGGTGTTGGCCTGCGGCGCGGCATCGCCCTCGGGGGTGATCTGGTCGATCGCCAGCGGGCGCCGGGGCGCCTCGTCGGTGATCTGGACCGAGAGCACCAGTTCCTTGTGCGAGCCGGTGCCGGTGGGATTGGGGACGTTGTCGATCCGGGTTTCCAGCACCGTGCCGCGTGCGGCAAGGCCATGCCCGCTGGACCGTTTGGCGGTCCAGACGAAGATCTCCTCGCCAATGCTGATCTGATCGGCCTTGTAGGGCCGCGCGTGCAGGTGCGCGACCCCGTCACAGGTGACGATCAGCGGCGGGTCGATTTTCGCGATGACGGTCATTGCCCTCAGCCCTTGACCGCTTTGACGATCTTCTGCGCCGCGTCCGAGAGGTTGTCGGCGGCGATCACGTTGAGGCCGGAGTTGCGGATGATTTCCTTGCCCAGTTCGACGTTGGTGCCTTCCAGACGCACCACCAGCGGCACCTTCAGCCCGACTTCGCGCACCGCGGCGATGGTGCCCTCGGCGATGATGTCGCAGCGCATGATGCCGCCGAAGATATTGACAAGGATCCCCTTCACATTGGGGTCCGAGGTGATGATCTTGAAGGCCTCGGTGACCTTTTCCTTGGTAGCACCGCCGCCGACGTCGAGGAAGTTCGCCGGCTCCGCGCCGTAAAGCTTGATGATGTCCATCGTCGCCATCGCCAGGCCCGCGCCGTTGACCATGCAGCCGATCTCGCCATCCAGCGCGATATAGTTGAGGTCGAATTTCGAAGCCGCCAGTTCCTTGGGGTCTTCCTCGGTCTCATCGCGCAGCGCCATCACGTCGGCCTGACGATAGAGCGCGTTGTTGTCGAAGCCGACCTTGGCGTCGAGGCATTTGAGGTTGCCGTCGGTCATCACGATCAGCGGGTTGATCTCCAGCATCTCCATGTCTTTTTCGACAAAGGCCCGGTAGAGATTGCGCACCAGCGCGACGCATTGCTTGACCTGATTGCCGCTCAAGCCCAAGGCAAAGGCGACGCGGCGGCCGTGGAAATCGCTGAGGCCCGACGCCGGATCGACGCTGAAGGACAGGATCTTTTCTGGCGTGTGGGCGGCGACCTCTTCGATGTCCATGCCGCCTTCGGTCGAGACAACGAACGAGATGCGCGACGAGCCGCGGTCGACCAGCAGCGCGAGATAGAGTTCGCGCGCGATGTCGCTGCCGTCCTCGATATAGATGCGATTGACCGTTTTGCCCGCCGGGCCGGTCTGGTGGGTGACGAGGGTGCGGCCCAGCATCTGCTTGGTCATCGCCTCGGCCTCTTCAACCGAGCGGGCCAGACGGACGCCGCCTTTTTCACCGGCCTCGGGCTCCTTGAACTTGCCCTTGCCGCGACCGCCGGCGTGGATCTGCGCCTTGACCACCCAGAGCGGGCCGTCGAGGCCCCCCGCGGCGGTCTTGGCGTCTTCGGCGCGAAGAACGACGCGGCCGTCCGAAACCGGAACGCCATAGCTGCGAAGCAAGGCCTTGGCCTGATATTCATGGATGTTCACGGACATGTCCCCGTCTGCTGCGAATTTGGGCGTGTATTGGCACACAACGGACATGGCACAAATGAATAAATCGTGCATTACTCCGGCAGATGCGGAAAATCTTTGGTTTGTGATCACGGCATGAAAAAGTGTGATCACAAGATGGGCGAGTGTGATCGCCAAGGCTCGGAGACCGGGGTTCGATGGCGGCGCTAACGGGTGTGCGGGCCTTGCCCGCAGGGGGGCTGTGGCGACCTGTCGTCACGCTGGGCGTGACACAGATCATCGGATTCGGGACGATCTATTATGCCTTTGGCGTCATGGTTGCCCCGTTGGGAGCCGAATTGGGCCTCAGCCAGACCTTTGCCTATGGGGCGTTGTCGGCGGCGCTGCTGGCCGGTTCAATGCTGGCGCCGCTGGCCGGGCGGCTGATCGACCGGCAGGGCGCGCGGGTGATGATGGCCGCGGGCTCGCTGGCGATGGCGCTGGCCTTTGTGCTGATGTCGCGGGTGACGGGTGGCGCCACATTGTTCGCCGCGCTGGCGCTGGTCGAGGTGGTGGCGGCGCTGGTGCTCTATGACGCGGCCTTTGCCGCGCTGGCGCAGGCTGTCGGGCCGCGGCGCGCGCGGCGGGCGATCACCCTGATGACACTGCTGGGCGGCTTTGCCTCGACGGTGTTCTGGCCGCTGACGCTGGTGTTGCTGGAGGGGCTGGGCTGGCGCGGCACGTATCTGGCCTTTGGCGCGCTGCATCTGCTGATCTGCCTGCCGCTGCATCTGTCGCTGGCCCGGCCCGTGCCGCCCACTGGCGCCGTCACCGACAGCGAGACCGGCTTTACCCCGCTGCCAGTGGCGCTGCACGGCAGGGCAATGCTGCTGTTGGGCGTCGGCTTTTCGCTGAGCTGGGTGGTGATGTCGGCCTTTTCCGCCCAGTGGGTGCCGGTGCTGGTGGCCCTTGGCCTGACGCAGACGGCGGCAGTGGCGGCGGGCACGCTGATGGGTCCGGCGCAGGTGGCGGCACGAGTGCTGGAGATGGTCTTCGTCGGGCATCGCCACCCGATGCTGACCGCGCTGGTGGCGATGGCGTGTCTGGCGTTGGCGGTGGGGGTGCTGGTGGTGGCGCCGATCGGGCTGGCCTCGGCCTCGGTCTTTGCGCTGCTGTTCGGCGTCGGCCAGGGGTTGGCGACGATGGTGCGCGGCACGGTGCCCTTGGCGCTGTTCGGGCTGGCGGGCTATGCGGCGCGGCTGGGGCGGCTGGCCAGCCTGCGCATGGTGGTTGCCGCCGCCTCGCCCTTTGCGATGGCCGGATCGCTGTCCCTGTTGGGCGCTTCGGTGACTCTGGTGCTCGCCGGGTTGCTGGCGCTGGCCGCGCTGGCGGCGATGGCGCTGGTGCCTTGGCGCGGGGCGCATTAACGGCCGCTCTGGCCCCTTTCCCGGCGCCCTTTGACGTGTAACAACGCAGGCCTGCGAAAGGCGGACAGCATGGTTTGGGCGGCACAGGCGGCGGCGGGGTCCTGGGGCTTGGTTATGCTGGCGCGCGAGCCTGCCGCCCTAGTGCTGGCCAACCTCGCCTGGCACCACGCCATGGGTGCGGCGGTGATCCATCTCTATCTGGACGACCCCGCGGACCCGGTCGCCGCGCAGGCCGCGGCACTGCCCTTTGTGCGGGTTGTCCGCTGTGACGCCGTCTTTTGGCAAGGGTTCGGCGGGCGGCCCGGCCTGCAGACCCGACGGCAGACGTTGGTGGCGACGCAGGCCTATGGGCTGGGCTTGACCGAATGGCTGGTGCATCTGGACGCCGACGAATTCCTGCTGTCGCATCGCCCGCTGGCTGACGAGTTGGCGGCGATGCCCGCGCACAAGGCCCGGTTGCGGTTTCTGGTGCGCGAGAGGGTCTTTGCCCGCCCTGACCCACAGGACCTGTTCGAGGGGCTTTACCTGATCCCCCAGCCCGACGAGGCCACCGAGTTGACCCGCAAGGGGCTGGTCGGCCACGAGGCGGGCAAACAGGCCACCCGTCGCGGGCAAGCGCTGGAGCTTTGGCCGCATGGCCCGCATTCGCCGCTGGGCCCGGTCAAGGGGCATGCCTCGACCAGCACCGTTCTGCTGCATCTGGACGGGCTGACGCCGCTGCACTGGCTGGTCAAGCTGCTGCGCTATGCCAGCCACCCGCCGCCGCAATGGGAAAGTTTTCTGGGGCCGCATCGGCAAGCACAGGTGCGCGCCGCGATGGCCGCACGCGGCGACCCATCGGCCTTGCGCGCCCTGCATGACCGCCTGAAACTGCATCGCGCCCCGGTTGCCGGCCGGATCGAGGCGCTGCGCTTTGACCCGGGCCCCGCGCTGGCCGCGCTGGGGCTGGTCATCGACCGCTCGGCCACCGGCTTTGACGCGGCCCTGCGGCGCGACTGGCCCGAACTGACCCGTGGACTATAGAAACAGGGGCGCGCGCTGATCCGCCGCGAACCGGCGCAGGACGGCAGGGTAAAGCCGATGCTCTTGCTCCAGCACCCGTTCAGCCAGTGTCGCGGCGGTGTCGCCCGCCAGCACCGGCACCCGTGCCTGACCCAGGATAGGCCCGGCATCAAGGTCAGCGATCACCTCATGAACCGTGCAACCGGCCTCGGCATCGCCCGCGTCCAAGGCACGCTGATGGGTGTGCAAACCGGGGTATTTCGGCAGCAGCGAGGGGTGGATGTTCAGCATCCGCCCGGCGAACAGGCGGGTGAATTCCGGCGTCAGAATGCGCATGAAGCCCGCGAGGCAGACAATATCCGGCGCCGCCTGCAACAGGGGGTGCAGCAGCGCCGCCTCAAACCCCGCACGGTCGCCGCGATAGGGCCGGTGATCGACGCAGGCCGTCGGGATGCCCAGCGCTTCGGCCTTGGCCAGCCCACCCGCCAAAGGGTCATTGGCCAGCACTAGAACGGGCCGCGCGGGGAAATCGCCCTGCATCGCCCGCACCAGCGCCAGCATGTTCGAGCCGCCGCCTGAGATCATCAGGGCGACCCGCTTCATCACAGAATCGCACCGCTATAGGTGACGCCTTGCCCCTGCGTGACATGGCCCAGAGTGTAAACCGTCTCGCCTTCAGCGCGCAGCAAGCTGGCCAGTGCCTCGGCCCTGTCAGCGGCCACGACCACGATCATGCCGATGCCGGAATTGAACGTCTTCAGCAGTTCCGCTTGATCGAAACCCGCAACCCCGGCCATCCAGCCGAACACCGGCGGCAGCGGCCACGAGGTCAGGTCGATGGTTGCGCCCAGCCCCTCGGGCAGCACACGCGGCAGGTTCTCCGTCAACCCGCCGCCGGTGATATGCGCCAGCCCGTGCACCCCGCCCGCCCGGATCGCCGCGAGCGCCTGCTTCACATAGAGCCGCGTCGGCGCAAGCAGCACTTGCCCCACCGACCCTTCGGCAAAGGGGCAGGGGTCGTCCCACGCCAGCCCGGCCCGCTCCACCACCTTGCGCACCAGCGAATAGCCGTTGGAATGCACCCCGTTCGAGGCCAGCCCCAGCAGCACATCCCCCTCAACCACGCCCTGCGGCAGATGCGTGCCGCGCTCCATCGCGCCCACGGCGAACCCGGCGAGGTCGAAATCCTTCCCGTGATACATCCCCGGCATTTCCGCCGTCTCGCCACCCACCAGCGCGCATCCCGACAGCGCGCAACCTTCGGCAATGCCGTTGATGATGCGCGTCGCCTGATCGACATCCAGCTTGCCGGTGGCAAAATAATCGAGGAACAGCAGCGGCTCGGCCCCCTGACACACCAGATCGTTGACGCACATCGCCACCAGATCAATGCCGATCGTGTCCACCAGCCCGGTGTCGATGGCGATCTTCAGCTTGGTGCCCACGCCGTCCGTCGCGGCCACCAGAACCGGGTCCGAGAACCCTGCCGCCTTCAGATCGAACAGCGCGCCAAAACCGCCAAGCCCCCCCATCGTGCCGGGGCGATCCGTGCGTTTCGCAGCGGGCTTGATGCGCTCGACCAGCGCGTTACCCGCGTCGATATCGACCCCAGCCTGCGCATAGGTCAGTCCGTTCTTCATGGTCATCGCGGCCCCCGGTGTGGTTTGCGCCGCGTTATCCCATCGCGGGCGCGGGATCAATGCGCAACCCCCGTGGCGGGGCGGGTAGACAAAGCGGGGGGTGGGCGGGTTCGATACGGGGCGGGGTCGCAGGAGCGCGTGGTGGACTGGGGACAATTCGGCGGTA
>CALESR010000245.1 GCA_937907485.1 uncultured Paracoccaceae bacterium
CGACGCTGGTGGCACTGGTGCTGGTGCGGTTCTCGGCCTTTGGCAATGTGATCGGCATAGCGCAGGACACCTCGATCGCCATTCTGGCCCCCGCCGTGGCCTATGCCGCCGCGCAGGCGGTCGGCGGCGAGGGCGCGCAGATCGCCACCGCGCTGGCGGTGATCGGCGCCGGGGCGGTGCTGTCGGGGCTGGTGTTTCTGGCCGTCGGCACGCTGGGCCTCGGGCGCCTGGTGCGGCTGGTGCCCTATCCTGTGGCCGCCGGGTTTCTCGCCAGCTCCGGCTATCTGCTGGTGCTGTCGGCGCTGATGATCCTGACCGAAACCGCCAACCTGCCCGAGGTGGTCCGCCATCTGGCGCAGCCTGCGGTCTGGGCCTCGGTCCTGCCCGCCCTGCTGATGGCGGCCGTGCTGTTTCTGGCGGTGCGGCTGGAGTTTGGCGTGGTCAGCGTTCTGGTGGTCATCGCGCTGGCGATGGGGCTGTTCTACGCCGTCATTCTGCTGGGTGGCACCGGGATCGACGGCGCCCGCGCGCAGGGCCTGCTGCCCCCCGCCGCGCGCCAGATGGCCGGGCCCCTGCAACCGCTCGCGCTGCTGTCCCAGATCGACTGGGCGCAGGTGCTGATCGCGGCCCCGGTGCTGGCGGCCGTGGTGGTCATCAACCTGATCGGCCTCTTGCTCAACATCTCGGGGGTCGAGCTGGCCACCCGCCGCGATATCGATGTCAACCGCGAGTTGCGCCTGACCGGGCTGACCAATCTGGTCATCGGCGGGTTTGGCGGCGTCGCGGCCTTCATGACCAGCGGCTCGACCATCGTCGCGCAGCGGGTCGGCATCCAGAGCCGGGCGCTGGGCCTCGGCTATGCCCTCGTCACCGCGCTGGGCTGCTTTTTCGCCGCCGGGATCGTCGCTGCGGTGCCGGTCTTTGTCGCGGCGGGGCTCTTGATGTTCATCGGCGCCTCGATGCTGGATGACTGGCTGCTCGCCACCCGCAAACGGCTGGTGACGATGGACTGGCTGATCGTGCTGGGCATCGTGCTGGTCACCATGCTGATCGGCATTCTGCCCGCGATCATGGTCGGGCTGGGGCTGGCGGTGCTGGCCTTCGCCATCGGCTATGCGCGGCTGCCGGTGATCCGCCGGGCCAGTGACGGGCGCCAGCGCCGCAGCACGCTGGACCGCCCGCCGGAAGAGGACACCGTGCTGACCGCGCAGGGCGGCCGCATCCGCCTGCTGCAATTGCAGGGTTATCTGTTCTTTGGCTCGGTCGAGCGGCTGATCGACCAGTTGCACGGCGAACTGGCCGCGAGCCGCGCCGATCCGGGCGAGGCCTCGGCGCTGATCCTCGATTTCGGCGCGGTGACCGGCCTCGATTCCGCCGGCTGCGCGGCGATCGGCAAACTGGGCTATGTCGCGGCCTCGCATGGGGTCAGCGTGCATCTGGCCGCCGTGCCCGCCGAGGTCATGGCGACGATCACCCGCTGGGCGCTGGAACTGACGCCGCAGTCGGGCCTGCACCTGTGGCCCAGCGTCGATGCCGCGCTCGAAGCCGCCGAAACCGCGCTGGTGACGGCGGTGCTGGGCGCCGGGCGGCCGCTGTCGGTGCGCGGCTTGCTGGCCGATCTGGGCGGCACGCATCCGCGGCTGGCCGACCTGCTGGCGCTGCTGGAACCGCTGGATCTGGCGCAGGGCGACACGCTGATCCACCGGGGCAGCGAGGCGGGCGATCTCTATTTTCTCGAACGCGGGCGGCTGGCGGTGGTGATCCCCGGCGCGCAGGGCCAGACGATCCGGCTGCGCTCGCTGGCGGCGGGGGCCGTGGTGGGCGAGGTCGCGCGCTACCGCGACCGGCGCCGCACCGCCGATGTGGTGGCCGAGGTCGCCAGCCGGGTCTATCGCCTGCCCGAGGCCAGCTTCGAGCGGATCGAGCGCGACGACCGCGACCTTGCCGCACTGGTCCATGCGATCCTCGCGCGCTCGCTGTCGGACAAGGTGGTGCAGACCACCCGGCTGGTCTCGCTGGGCTGAGGCCGGGCGCCGGTTGATCGGGCGTTGCCCCAGACGCCGGGATCGGCGTAAACAGGGGCGCCGCCCCCAGCAGAGAAGACCAAAGTGCAGATCCAGCCGACCGCCCTGCCCGAAGTGCTGATCCTGACCCCGCGCCGCTTTGGCGATGCCCGCGGCTGGTTCACCGAGACCTGGAACGCCGCCCGTCTGGCCGAGGCCGGGCTGGATCTGGCCTTTGTGCAGGACAACCACAGCTATTCCGCCCCGCGCCACACCCTGCGCGGGCTGCATTTCCAGCGCCCGCCCCGCGCGCAGGACAAACTGGTGCGCTGCACGCGCGGGGTGATCCTCGATGTGGCGGTGGACGTGCGGCGCGGCTCGCCGCGCTATGGCCGTGTCGCGGCGGTGGAACTGTCTGCCGAAAACGGCCAGCAACTGCTGGTGCCCAAAGGGTTCCTGCACGGCTTCCTCACCCTGACGCCCGATTGCGAGGTGCAATACAAATGCACCGACACCTATGCGCCCGATTGCGACGGCGCGGTGCGCTGGGATTCCATC
This sequence comes from uncultured Paracoccaceae bacterium, assembly GCA_937907485.1. Taxonomy (GTDB): domain Bacteria; phylum Pseudomonadota; class Alphaproteobacteria; order Rhodobacterales; family Rhodobacteraceae; genus Pararhodobacter. The sequence goes on from CALESR010000245.1 coordinate 2,562, forward strand.
GGTTTTGACTGGGGCACCAGTGACCCGGTGCTGTCGGCCAAGGACGCCGTCGCCGGGGCGCTGGCCGACTTCGACACACCCTTCATCTATGAGGGCGCGGCATGAAACTGCTGGTCACCGGCGGCGCCGGGTTCATTGGCTCGGCAGTGGTGCGGCTGGCGGTGGGGCGCGGGCATTCGGTGGTCAACCTCGACGCGCTGACCTATGCCGCCTGCCTTGAGAACGTCGCCTCGGTCGCACAAAGCCCGCTCTATGCCTTTGAGCACGCCGATATCCGCGACCGCGCCGCGCTGGATGCCGCCTTTGCCCGCCATCGCCCCGATGCGGTGATGCATCTGGCCGCGGAATCCCACGTCGACCGCAGCATCGACGCGCCCGGCGACTTCATCGAGACCAACATCACCGGCACCTTCAACCTGCTCGAGGCCTCGCGCAAATACTGGGTCGCCGCCGGTCGGCCCGCTGGCTTCCGCTTTCACCATATCTCCACCGATGAGGTCTTTGGCTCGCTCGGCCCCTCGGGCCAGTTCACCGAGACCACCCCCTACGACCCGCGCAGCCCCTATTCCGCGTCCAAGGCCGCCAGTGACCATCTGGTCCGCGCCTGGGCCGAGACCTATGGCCTGCCCGTCGTCCTGACCAATTGTTCCAACAATTACGGGCCCTTCCACTTTCCGGAAAAGCTGATCCCCGTCATCATCCTGAACGCGCTGGCCGGGCGGCCGCTGCCGATCTATGGCGACGGCTCGAACATCCGCGACTGGCTCTATGTCGAGGACCACGCCGAGGCGCTGCTGCTCGTGCTGGAAAAGGGCGCCCTTGGCCGCAGCTACAACATCGGCGGCGAGAACGAGCGCACCAACCTGCAACTGGTGCGCACCCTCTGCGCGATCCTCGATGAAAAGCGCCCGCGCAATGACGGCTCTTACGCCGACCTCATCACCTTCGTCGCCGACCGCCCCGGCCATGACGCCCGCTATGCCATCGATCCCGCCCGCATCCGGCAGGAACTCGGCTGGCGCCCCTCGGTGACGGTCGAGGAAGGCCTCGCGCGCACCGTGCAATGGTATCTCGACAACGAACACTGGTGGCGCCCCCTGCTGGATCGCAAGGGCGTCGGGCAGAGGCTGGGCAAGGCATGATTCTGGTCTTTGGCCAAACCGGGCAGGTGGCGCGCGAGTTGCAGCGCCTCGCGCCGCACGCGGTGTTTCTGGGCCGCGAGCCGGCTGACCTCACCGACCCTTCCGCCTGCGCGGCGGCGATCCGGGCGCGGCGCCCGACCGCCGTCATCAACGCCGCCGCCTGGACCGCCGTTGACCGGGCCGAGGCCGAGGAACCGGCCGCGCAGGTGGTCAACGCCGATGCCCCCGGTGCGATGGCGCGCGAATGCGCGGCGCTGGGCGTGCCCATGATCCAGCTTTCCACCGATTATGTCTTTGGAGGCGCGGGCACCCGGCCCTTTGCCCCCGCCGACCCCACCGCCCCGCTCAACGCTTATGGCCGCAGCAAACTGGCGGGCGAGCAGGCGGTGCGCGCCGCAGGCGGGGCGCATGTGATCCTGCGAACCTCTTGGGTGTTTTCCGCCCACGGCGGCAATTTCGTGAAAACCATGCTGCGGCTGGGGGCTGACCGCGATGAGTTGACCATCGTCGCCGACCAGATCGGCGGCCCCACCCCGGCCCGCGCCATCGCCAGCGCCTGCCTGACCCTGGCCGAGGCCCTGCGCCAAAACCCGGCCCTGTCCGGCACCCACCATTTCACCGGCGCCCCGGCAACCTCGTGGGCCGATTTCGCCCGCGCGATCATGGATCAGGCCGGGCTCAGGGCCAAAGTGCGCGACATTCCCACCAGCGCCTATCCCACGCCCGCGCGTCGCCCGCTCAATTCCCGCCTTGATTGCTCCCTATTGACGGCCCAATTCGGCATTACCCAGCCCGACTGGCGGACCCATCTGGCCGAGGTCATCGCCGAGTTGAAAGGGGCGTAGAATGCAGCGCAAGGGGATCATTCTGGCGGGGGGCTCGGGAACGCGGCTCTATCCGATCACGATGGGCGTGTCCAAACAGGTCCTGCCGATCTACGACAAGCCGATGATCTATTACCCGCTGTCGGTGCTGATGCTGGCCGGTCTCCGCGAGATCGCCATCATCACCACGCCCGAGGATCAGGCGCAGTTCCAGCGTCTCTTGGGCGACGGCGGGCAATGGGGGCTGCGGTTCGAATGGATCGTGCAGCCCTCGCCGGACGGTCTGGCGCAGGCCTATCTGCTGGCCGAGGATTTCCTCGCCGGGGCGCCCTCGATGATGGTGCTGGGCGACAACGTGTTCTTTGGCCACGGCCTGCCCGAGATGCTGGCCCGCGCCGATACGCAGCCGACCGGCGGCACGGTGTTCGGCTACCGCGTCGCCGATCCGCAGCGCTATGGCGTGGTGGATTTCGACGCGCAGGGCAAGGTCCGCGCGATCATCGAGAAACCCGCCGTGCCGCCGTCGAATTTCGCGGTGACGGGCCTCTATTGCCTCGACGGCACCGCGCCGCAAAAGGCCGCCCGCGTCACCCCCTCGCCGCGCGGCGAACTGGAAATCGTCTCGGTGCTCGAGGCCTATCTGGCCGAGGGCACGCTGCAGGTCGAAACCATGGGCCGCGGCTTTGCATGGCTCGACACCGGCACGCATGAAAGCCTGCTCGACGCCGGGAACTTTGTCCGCACGCTGGAAGAACGGCAGGGCCTGCTGATGGGCAGCCCTGACGAGGTGGCCTATCGCCAGGGCTGGATCAGCCGCGAGGCGCTGCTGGCGCGGGCAAAACTGTTCGGCAAGAACCGCTATGGCACCTATCTGGCCGCGCTGCTGGAGTGAGCGCGCTCAGCGCAGCTTGGCCGCCCAGGCGTCGGCAGCGGCGCTGATCTTGGCAAAGATCTCTTCGTGAAACCGCCGCGACTGGCGATAAGGGTCGGCGATGCCCTTGCCGCCCAGCCAGTGGTCCAGCAGCATCACCTTGCCCGACAGGTCCGGCGTCATGCGGGTGATCTCGGCCTTGTGGCCGGGCTCCAGCACCAGAATCAGGTCATGCGCCTGACCCAGCGCGCGGTTGAACTGCCGCGCCACATGGCCCTCCAGCGAGATGCCATTCTCCAGCGCGACCGCGGCGGCGGTCTCGTCAGCGGCATGGCCGACCAGCGCGCCGATCCCTGCCGAACTGACGGTGATGGCCGACCCCTTGGCCGCCAGTCGCGCCGCCAGAATCCGCTCACCCACCGGCGAGCGGCAGATATTGCCGACACAGACGACCAGAACCGACTTGAACATCGCCGCGCCCCCGGATCAGTCCGACAGGCTGCTGGCGGCGTTGACCGCCTGCACCGAGGGCAACAGCCGCACGATGGTGTCGTTCCAACGCTGCAACGGCGAGCGCAGGATATAAACCACGTCGCGCGGCTCCAGCACGAACCGAGTGCCCAGCAGCAGACCGGCCGGGTTGCTGGCGTCCAGTTGGAACACGCGGATATTCTCGCCCTGCAGGCGGAACACCAGCACGCCACGCGCATCGGCCCGCGGCGCGATCATCCCGCCCCGGCGGGTGATCGCCTGCGTCAGCGTGACGGGCTCGCGCGCCAGATCGATCACGTCAGGCCGCGCCACTTCGCCCAGCAGATAGGCCTCCTCGGCCCGGCGGCGCGGCAGGCTGACCACATCGCCGTTGCGCAGGATCGGGTTGTTCTGGGTCAGGCCGCCCGACAGGAATCCCTGCAGATCGACGTGATACACCTGCCCGCGCCGCTGCACCGTCACCGCGCGCAGATCGGCGTCATCGGTAAAGCCACCGGCCGCGTTCACCGCCTCGATCAGCGACAGCGCGACCGAGGTCAGCGGCTGACGGTTCGGCGTGCGCACCTCGCCCGACACCACGATGGCCTGCGAATTATACGCGGCCACCCGCACCTCGACCTGCGGGTCAGGGATAAAGGTCGCCAGCCGCTGCGCGATGTCGCCGCGGATCTGGTCCACCGGGCGGCCAGCGGCCTGCACCGCGCCGATATAGGGATAGTTGAAGGTGCCAGCGGCGCTGACCTGAAATCCGCTCTCGACCGCGCTGCGCTCGGCCCCGGCGGGCGAGGTCAGCTCGGGATGGTTGAACACGATCACCGACAGCACGTCACCCGGCCCGACCGTATAGGTCCATTGCCGCCCCGAGGGCATCGTCGAGGCGCCATGGCCCCGCGCGGGCAGGGTGAAATCACTGATGTTCGTGGCGTCCAGCACGATCACCTCGATCGACTCGTCAAGGTCGCGCTGCGACTCGGCGGTGATCGGAAAACTGACATAACCATCCGAACAGGCCGCCAGCCCCAGCGGCAGCAGCATCACCGCCAGCATCCCCTTCAGCCATGAGGCCCGGGCAAACCGTGCGCGAGCAGTGACCGGGGAATGCGCGAAAGCCTGCATCGATGATTGTCCTTCATGGCGAACAACGCGCCCATGGCCCCGCAAACCCGGTGGCAAGGCGCGATCACTGTAAACTCGTACCGCTTCGATCAATAGCGGTGCCGGGGCGGGCAATCCAGCAGATAGTGTGGGTCACCGCGTCAAACCCTTGGATTGTTGCATTCGCGACGCAACCCAAGGTTGGCACGCATTTGCGACAGATTGGCAACAATAACACGGGGATGCTCCTCCGCTCAGGCCCTCGGCATCGCGGCGTGGCGCATCAGGCGTTTCAGCGCGGCGATGCGATAGGGCGCGTTCGGCGCGCCATAACCGCCATAACCGGGGTCACGCTGGACTACCTCGATGAACATCCCGCTGCCAAAGGGACGCGAATAGATCTGATGAAACCGCCCGCCCGCGTCCTCGTCATAGAGCACATTCGCCGCGCGCAGCCGGGCCAGATGCTCGGGTGCCAGATCAAACCGGCTGGCGAGGTCGTCGTAATAATTCGCCCCCATCGGCAGCACCTGAAACCCGCGCGCGGCCAGTTGCCCGGCGGTGGCCAGAATGTCCTCGCAGGCAAAGGCGACATGCTGCACCGAGGCGCCAAAACTGTCGGCGAGGAAATTCCCCGCCAGCGTGCGATAGGTCTCGGCGCCGTTCAGCGTGATGCGCAGCGCACCGTCCCCGGCGGCGATCGCCTGACTGCGCACCAGCCCGTCGGGGTCGATCACATCGACCATCGGCGCGCGCGTCATCGCGAATTGCGCCTGATAGAACAGCGACCACGACAGCATCGCGTCATAACTCATCGTCTGCGCGACATGATCGATGCGGGTCAGCCCGGCGCCCTCGGTCGGGGCTCCGGTGGCGGTGAACTCGGTCTCCCAGACATGACCCAGCCCGTCGTCGACAAAGTGCAGCAGACTGCCACCCAGTCCCCGGATCGCCGGAATCGCCAACTCGCCCGGCCCACGCGGTTGCTCATAGGGCGGCAGGCCCAGCGCCTCGGCGCGCCGCGCGCAGGCCTGCGCATCGCCCACCCGCAGCCCGATGTCGCAGACCGAGGCGCCATGCGTGGCATAGGCCGACCCGGCAAAATCCCCGCGCGAGCGGTTGACCAGCAGCCGGATCTCGCCCTGCCGCCACAGGGCCAGATCGCGGCTGAGGTGCCTTGCCTCAGGGTGAAAGCCCAGGCTGGCGAACAGCGCCTCCAGCCCCTCGGCATCCGCCCCGCGCGCGGCGAATTCCAGAAACTCCACCCCCTCGACCGTCGCACGCTGGGGCAACAGCGGCAGGTCCAGCGCCATCGCCGGTTCGGCGCGGCGCACGTCGTCCATCAACGCGGTCAGCGCACGAAACCCGTCCTGCGCCACGCCCCGCGGGGTGCCGCCGCGAAACTGGTCGTTGAAAATCTCCAGACTGACCGGCCCCTTGTAACCCGTCGCCGCCACCGCCCGCATGAATCCGGTGACGTCCAGATCCCCCTCGCCCGGCATGGCGCGGAAATGCCGCGACCAATAGAGCAGGTCCATCTCGATCTGCGGCGCATCGGCAAGCTGGACAAAGAAGATCTTGTCGCCGGGTATCCGGCGGATACTGGCCGGGTCGATCTTGCGCGCCAGCGTGTGAAAACTGTCGAGGATCAGCCCGACATTCGGGTGATCGGCACGGCGCACCACCTCCCAGGCGTCGCGGTGGTCGAACACATGACGGCCCCAGGCCAGCGCCTCAAAGCCAACCCTGATCCCCCTCGGCGCCGCCAGCCCGCCCAGCTCAGTGAAATCATCGGCCATGCGGTCGATGCCGCCCAAGCCCTCAGGATGGACCGAGGAACACACCAGCACATCGCGCACGCCCAGTTCGGCCATCAGGTCGAACTTGCGCTGCGCCCGGGCAAAGGCGCGGCGGCGATGCGGCTCCGGCAAACCCTCGAAATCACGGAACGGCTGGAACAGCACAATCTCCAGCCCGTGATCGCGCACCATCGCGCCGACCTCACGCGGGGTGCCGTCAAAGGCGATCAGATCCTGCTCAAAGATCTCGATCCCCTTGAAGCCCGCCGCGGCGATGGCGGCCAACTTGTCGCGCAGGGTGCCGGGAACGGTGACAGTGGCGGTCGAGGGGGTCATGCGGTGTCTCCCGTTTGCGGCAGCGGTGGTGGGGTGCCATCCGGCCATAGGTCACCGCGCAGCCCGCGGCCAGTATTGGCCCGTCACGCCGTAACGTCAAATACCTGCTCAGCGCAGGCATTAACCTGATGTTACGTCACTCGCCACCCGGCGCGGCACTCGACCAGCCGCACGCCCAGCGACTCCTCGGTGTGCTTGATGAGGCGGCTGATCCCGGGGGCCGAAACATTGAGGAACTCGGCCGCGCCGCAGATCGTGCCGCGCAGGGTAACATGAGGGTAACCGGGGGTCCATGACGCCACCTGACGTCAGGCCCGCCCCTCGGTCACCGCGCCGAAATCGAGGAACTCCTCCATGAACAGGCCCTGCAACTCGTTGCGGGTTCCGACCCCGGCGGCGCGGAACACCGCGCTCAGATGCGCCTTGACCGTGCCCTCGGCGCAGGCGCGCATCCGGGCGATATCGGCAATCCGCAGCCCGCGCAGGGTCAGCAAGGCCACGTCGCGCTGGGCGGGCGACAGGTGCCACAGGGCGAACCGCGCCTGCAGGACGGCGTCGAACTCGCCCCGCAGGGACCGCAGGTCGGACCTGAGCACGTCGCGCTCGGCCTGCATGGCGCGCAGCGCATAACGCGACAGGGCAAAGCCCAGCACCAGCAGCGCCATGACCGCGACCTCGGTAAACAGATGCGTGGTGTCGGTGACGTCAAGGATCAGCCATTCATGCGGATGCGGGAACTCCAGCAACAGATCGACAGCAAAAACCACCGCGCAAACCAGTTGCAGCACCGCCAGCCGCAGCGTTGCCCGTTCGGGTGGGGTCAGGGCCGTGCCGTTGCGCCTCTGCATCGCTGCCTCCTGCCGTGCGAAATCCCTAAACCAAAGTCCAATCGCGTCTCGGGCGCCGCCACACCGCCCTTGTAAACCTTTGCGCTATGGCCGGGCGGGTCGTTCAATGCCCGGGAACGCGCGAGAATGGCGAACAGGTTCTGGGAGGAACACAGATGATTGGAAAGACAGGTGGGCGGATCCTGACACAGGTGTCAATCGTTGCACTGGGGATCATGGTCACAACGGGCGCCTCGGCGCAGGTGTCGATGCCGCCGCAGGAACACGGGCCGAACCAGCAGTATTTCGTGCACGGCGCGCCGCAGGTGCCCTCGCTCGCCTGGACGCTGGCGGCGGGCGGGCGGATCTATGACAACTGGTGGGAGGCCCTTGACCGCGACGCACCCGAGGGCACCAACCCGGCCTATCCGGCCAGCGGCCAGCAGACCGGCGAGGTCACATGGCGCTGCAAGGAATGCCACGGCTGGGACTATCTGGGCTCGGAAGGCATCTATCGTCAGGGCAGCCATTTCACCGGCATCCCGGGTGTGCTGGCCGCCGCGGGGCAGCCGATCGAGGCGCTGGTGCGCACGCTGCGCGACCAGAACCACCCCTATACGGTCGACATGATCAACGACGAGGAAATGCTGCGCGTGGCGGCGTTCGTCTCCGAGGGCTTGGTCGACATGCGGACCTTCATCGACATGAACACCCGGCAGGTGAACGCCGGCGACGCCGACCGCGGGCGCGAGATCTTCCAGACCACCTGTGCCGCCTGCCACGGCTTCGACGGCCGTGCGATGGACTGGGGCGTTGACGGTGGCCACAACTTTGTCGGCACCGAGGCCGCCGAACTGCCGGACGAGGTGTTCAACAAGATCTCGAACGCGCATCCGGGTGCTGCGATGATCAACATGCGGGCCTTTTCGGTCGAGGATCGCATCAACCTGATGGCCTATATCGCGACCCTGCCGGTCGGCATCGACGACTGAGACCAGCGGCGCGGCGGGTCGAACCGCCGCGCACCGCCCGGACGGGCAATTGCGCCAGCGGGCGCCGGGTGGTATCAGGGGCCTGCCCCCCATGGGGCAACACCAGATGACCGGGCCCCTCTGGCAAAAGCTGCGGCGCTTTTGCGATGTCGGCATCCTCCTGACCTCGCCGCAGACCCCGGTCCCAATGTCACTCCCCCCCGTTTCCGGCCGTGCAAACCCGCCCCGTGCGGCGATCCTGCGCTATTTCCGCTGGGCGCTGATCGTCACCGCTCTGGGGCTGGCGCTGGGCGCCTTTCTGGGCTGGCGGATGACCGGCACACTGGGCGGCACGCTGGGGGTCTTTGTGATCTGCATGGTTCT
>CALESR010000246.1 GCA_937907485.1 uncultured Paracoccaceae bacterium
TCTTTGCTCTGCAAATATCCACGGGGTTTCCAAAGGGGCCCGTGGGCCCCTTTGGGCGGGCGTGGGCGGCAGCCCACCGGCGCCGAGGGGGCTCGATGCCCCCGACGGCGCCGACCTATCCGCTGACGATATAGCGCGTGAACCGTCCCATGTCTGAACCCAGCAGCCTTGCGTGTTCCTGCAGGGCAAAGCGGTCGGTCATCCCGGCGACGTAATCCGCGACGATCCGCGCCAAGGCCGCCTGATCCACGGCGCGGGCGACATCCTCGCGCCATTCTGTCGGCAGATGCACGGGGCTTTGCAGGAACAGCGCAAAGAGGTCGCGCACCACATCGGTCACCTCGGCGCGCATCGCCACCACGCGGGGTGCGCGGTACATCCGGGTAAACAGGAACTGCCGGATCACCTTCAACTCGCGAAACAGCCGGTCGGAAAAGCGGATGATCGTCACGCCCAGATGGCGGATCGCATCGGCATCGGCCGGTTCCGCCGCCTGCAGCCGTTGGCGGGCGACGGCGATCACGTCCTCGACCATCACGCCAAAGACCCGGCGCAGCGCCTCGTGGCGTCTGCGCATGCGGTCAAGGCCGGGATAGATCGCATCGACCTCGGCAAAGGCCGGGCCGGTGATCGGCAGGTCCATCAGATCGTCTTCGCTGAACAGGCCCGAGCGCAGCCCGTCGTGCAGGTCATGGTGGTTATAGGCCACATCGTCGGCGATCGCCGCCACCTGCGCCTCGGCCGAGGCATGGGTGTGCAGCCACAGATCGTGGCGGGCGTTGTAATCGACCAGCGCGGCGGGCAGCGGCCCCTTGCGCGGGCTGCCATCCGGGGTCACCACCGGCCCGTTGTGCTTGGCGATGCCTTCCAGCGTTTCCCAACTCAGGTTGAGCCCGTCGAAATCGGCGTAATGGCGTTCCAGCGAGGTGACGATGCGCAGCGCCTGTGCGTTGTGGTCAAAGCCGCCGAAGGGCTCCATCATCGCTGCCAGCGCGTCCTCGCCGGTATGGCCAAAGGGCGTGTGGCCCAAGTCATGCGCCAGTGCGATCGCCTCGGCCAGATCGGTGTTCAGCCCCAGCGCCGCCGCCAGCGTGCGCGCGACCTGCGCCACCTCGATCGAATGGGTCAGCCGGGTGCGGTAATAATCGCCCTCGTGTTCGATGAAGACCTGCGTCTTGTGCTTCAGCCGCCGAAAGGCCGACGAGTGGATGATCCGGTCGCGGTCGCGTTGAAAGGGCGAACGGAAGGTGGAAATCCGCTCGACATGCAGCCGGCCGCGGCTTTGCGCGGGGTCGGCGGCGAAGGGGGCCTGTTGGGTCATGCTCTCCTGCCCGGCGCGCGCTTGTCGCGCACCTTTCCGCTGCTTATATCTGTCTTCACCGCCAAGGAAAACGCCGATGAACCTGCCGCCCAAAGTGACCGACCGCGCCTTTGCCCGTCTCGCCGAAATCGCCGAGGCCAGCGGCGTGCCGCAGGTCTTGCGGGTTGCCGTGTCCGGCGGCGGCTGTTCGGGCTTTCAATATGAGATCACGCTCGACGCAACCGCTGGCGATGACCTGCTGCTGCGGGGCCATGGCCAGACCGTCGCCATCGACACGGTGTCGTTGCCGTTTCTGGCCAATGCCGTCATCGACTTCAGCGACGAGCTGATCGGCGCGCGTTTTGTCATCCAGAACCCGAATGCCGCCTCCAGTTGCGGCTGCGGCTTGAGCTTCTCGGTCTAGTTCGCCAGCACCGCCGAGGCAGGCGCCAGCGTCACGCCGCGCCGCCCGTCCGCCGCATAGGCGCTCAGCGCCGCCAGCGTGTCCGGGCTCGCCGCCGATCCGGCGATCAGGATGCCGCTCTGGCGTTGCGCCTCAAAGGCCGCGCGGTCGATCAGGCGGCGCAGGGTGGCGGGATTTTGCCCTTCGCCGTCGATCTGCCGATAGACCGCCGCCGCCGGCAGCCCGGCGTCGCGCGCCGCGCTCAGATAGGCGTCGGCGCCGCCGCGCAGCGCGATGGCGCCATAGCCGTCCGGCGCCAGCATCGCCGCCAGTTCCTGCGCCAGACCGCGCTGGGCGCCGATGCCGTTGACCGGCACATCCATCACGCCGATGATCTCCGGGAAATCCGCCGTCCAGGCGTTCAGCGTCACCAGCACATCCGCCGCCGTCGCCAATCGGGGCAGGCCCGAGGCCAGCAGCGCGATCTCATGCCCCGCCGCGCGATAGGCGCGGGCGCGGCGCGGCGCGTCAGGGTCCGAAGGGTCGAGCGCGACGGTGACCTTGAACGCCAGCGCGCTCAAGGCCGCTTCGGCCTCAGGGGCGTCGATCAGCACGAGGCCGAGCAGGCTGGCACCAGGTTCGGGCGAGAATTCGGCGGCATGACGGCGCGCTGCGGGTTCCAGCACCGGCTCAGGCCCGGTCGCGGGGGGCGGCGCTGCGCCGATGGCGGGCAGGCGGCCCAGCGTGACGCCCTCGACCGGCTGTGCGGTCGCGTCGCCGGCCTCGGCGCCGCGCCGCAGCGTCACACCCGGCACCGGACGCGGCATCGCCTGAACCGCAGCGCTGGCAGCGGGTTCGGGCGCCGGTTCGGCCGGGTCTTGCAGCAAGGGTTCGCTGTCGGGCACCGTCTCGGCCGGGACGGGTTCGAGCCTTGGCTCCGTCGTCGCGGGCATGGCGGTGGCGGGCGAAGCGGGGTCAGTCGCAGGCGCCTCGATTGCAGGCTGCGCGGCAGGCGGTTCGACGGCTGGCGAAGCAGGCGCAGGCTCGGTCGCTGCAACCTCACCCACCGGCGCCTCGGTAACCGGCTGCGCGGCGGGGGCTGCGGGTTCAGGTTCAGTCGCTGCAACCTCAGTCGCGGGCGCCTCGATCACCGGCTGTGCAGCTATCGGTTCAACGGCGGGCGCTGCAGGCTCAGGCTCGCTCGCTGCAACCTCAGCCACTGGCGCCTCGGCCTCAGGCTGCGCAGCGGTCGGTTCAACAGCGGCCGCTGCAGGCTCAGGCTCGCTCGCTACGACCTCCGTCACCGGCGCCTCGGCCACAGGCAGCGCGGCGGTCGGTTCAACAGTAGCCGCCGCAGGCTCAGGCTCAGTCGCTGCAACCTC
>CALESR010000247.1 GCA_937907485.1 uncultured Paracoccaceae bacterium
CTGCTGCTGGCGCTGACGCTGTTTACCCTGCTGATCGCCAATAACCGCTGGCTGACCGCGGCGGGCTTTTCGCCGCTCTGGGGCGCTTTCACCTTTCCCATCGCCGGTGCCGCCTCGGCCGCGATCCTCGCGCTGGGCACTCCGGGCCTCTGGATCGGCGCTGCCCTGCTCCTTGGCGCCAGCGTCCTGACCCCTTGGGTCAATTTCCGCGTGTTGAAAAGTTGGGCCAAGGGCGATCTTGGTGCAAAGACCAACGCGGCAACCGCCTGATTTGATAGCGGCTCAATTTTTTGCGGGGGAGGCAAGCTGGGGCAGCGTGCTCCCCTCGCACGCATTTCAGCGGAAATGCTTGGACAACTTCAGCCCCTGGCCCTGGTAATTCGACGCGATCCCAACGCCATAGAGTCGGTCGGGCACCTCGGCCATCCGCTCATAGACCAGCCGCCCCACCACCTGCCCGTGCTCCAGCGCAAAGGGTGCCTCGTGGCAACGCACCTCCAGCACGCCACGCGCGCCCTGACCACCAGCACTGGCATGGCCAAAGCCGGGGTCAAAGAACCCGGCGTAATGCACGCGGAACTCGCCGACCATCGCCACATAAGGCGCCATCTCGGCGGCATAGGCGGGCGGGATGCAGACGGCCTCGCGGCTGACCAGAATGTAGAACGCGCCCGGATCGAGGATCAGTTGGCCATTGCCCGAATGCAACTCTTCCCAGAACTCGGCCCGATCATAGGCGCCAATGCGGTCGAGGTCGATCACCCCGGCATGCGGCTTGGCGCGGTAGCCGACCAGATCGCCCGTCGCGGGATGCAGATCGACGGAAAACCCCAGTCCTTCTGAGATCAGCGCCTCGCCGGAAACCAGCGGCGTCAGCGCATGCAGCGCGCCCAATTCAGCGTCGCTGAGCACAGACTGCCCCTGCCGCAGGCGGATCTGGTTCAGCCGCATCCCCGGCCGCGCCAGCACGGAAAATGAACGGGGGCATATCTCGGCATAAAGCTTGCCGCTGTAACCAGCTGGAATTCGGTCGAATTCCACACCTTCATCGGTGATGACCCGCACAAGCAGATCCAGCCGCCCGGTCGAGGATTTCGCGTTGGTCACCGCGCCGATCCCCGCGGGCAGAGCCAAACGCTCCATCAGTTCGACGACATAGACACAGCCCTTCTCCAGCACCATCCCGGTGCCCAGATCAAAGCGGTGCATCTCGAACTCGGCCAGCCGGTCAGCAACACGGCGGCCCTTGCCGGGCAGGAACGAGGCGCGCAGCCGCACCGCCGTCTGTCCCAACCGCAGGTCCAGACTGGCGGGTTGCACCTGTTCGGGCAGGATAGCCGGGTCGGCGCTGATCGCGCCCTTGGCGATCAGGGCGCGCAAGGATTGCGAAGGCAATACACCGGTCAACATCCGCAGGGGCCTTTCAAAAGCCAGACGGCCCGCGGCATTGCTGCCACGGGCCGATTGAAATGGTCGGGCTGGCGAGATTCGAACTCACGACCTTCCGCCCCCCAGACGGACGCGCTAACCAGACTGCGCCACAGCCCGACGCCGCGCTTTCTATCGGTTTTGGCGGCAGGGGCAAGCGGCAATTTGGCCCACGGCAAGGAAAAGTTCCTCACCAGCGACCAGCGCCCGAGGCCTCGGACATGCGCTCCAGCAGGGCGTCGATCCGGCGCGCCAACAGGGCCATCCGGTCGCGTTGCACGCCAGGTGCATGACGCGGCAAGGCGCGCAGGCTGCGAGCAAGGCGGCTGCGGTCGCTGGCTTCGACAGCGGCAGGCGCCGGGGCAGCAGGTGGGGCCGGGGGAAGGTCGAGCAGGTCTTGGGTCATGGCGAGGGCTTCGTCTGGCAGGGCCTGATCTGTGGAGTCTGATGGCGGTGGCGCGGCCTCGGGCAAGGGCGAGACATCACCCGCGTCGTCGCCCAGTGTCATCGGCACTTCGGTCACCGGTTCAGGCGCGACGCGCGTTGCAACGGAGGCCTCGCGCCATGATGCAGAGGGCGGGGCCTCGGCCACGGCTTCATCATAGGCAGGGGTTAGCGCCAGTTCCAGCGCCTCGTCAGCAACCGGTATTGCCGCGTCGAGGTCAGGTCCTTCTTCCTCGGGTAAATAATCCTCAGGCCGGACAGAAATCGGAGCCGGGCCTTCATCCAGCGGATCGTCGGCTAACTCCACGGCGCCCTCAGCGATATCCTCGTCTACCAGTGCGACAATATCGATGATCTCTGCCCCGACGTCGATCGGCACACCCGGCGTGGCGCTGGCGGGCAGCGGCAGGCCGGTGACGGTCACCGCCTTGACACCCTGTTCTTGCAAGATGCGCTGCACGCCACGGATGGTCATGCCGCGATCTTGCAGCAGCACACGGATGCCGTTGATCAGCGCTACATCGTCAGGACGGTAATAGCGTCGCCCACCCGCCCGTTTTACTGGGCGAATCTGATAGAATTTGCTCTCCCAGAAGCGGAGCACATGGGCGGGCGTGTCCAGCAGATCGGCCACTTCGCTGATCGTGCGAAAGGCCTCGGGCGCCTTTTTCATGACTTAGGCCTTGCTGCGGAGATTCCCGCTCGAGACCCGATCCTTCATCAGATGTGACGGGCGGAACGACAGCACGCGGCGCGGACTGATCGGCACTTCCTCGCCGGTTTTCGGATTGCGGCCGACCCGCTCGGATTTCGCCCGCACGCTGAAGGTGCCAAAGGACGAAATCTTGACCTGCTCGCCTTCAACCAGTGCATCCGACATATACTGGATGACGGCCTCGACGAGCGAAGCGGATTCGTTGCGCGACAGACCCACCTCGCGGAACACCGCTTCGCTGAGATCCATGCGTGTCAGAGTGGTTTCGCTCATCATTTACCCCGCGACGCTGTGATTGCGCCAAGGATGCGGCAAGGAATTTCTTCTGTCAACACCGGGGTTTGTGGCGCGTTGTTTGCGCGGGGTGCGAAGAGTGCCTACCAGCGCAGCACCACTGCGCCCCAGGCCAGCCCGCCACCGATCGCCTCGGTGACGATCAGATCGCCGCGCTTGATGCGCCCCTCGGCCACGCCGACCGACAGCGCCAGCGGGATCGAGGCCGCCGAGGTATTGCCATGGTCCTGCACGGTGACGATCACCCGGTCCATCGACAGGCCCAGTTTCTTTGCTGTGCCCTGAATGATTCGGATATTCGCCTGATGCGGCACGACCCAGTCGACCTGATCGGCGCTGACGCCCGCCTTGGCCAGCGCCTCGGTCGCGGTTTCAGCCAATTTCTCGACGGCCTGCCGGAACAGAGCGTTGCCCTGCATACGCAATTTGCCTGCGGTGCCTGTCGTGCTGACGCCGCCATCGACATACAGCATCTCGCGGTAGGTGCCGTCCGAATGCAGATCGGCCGACAAGATGCCGCGATCACTGGCGGCACCAGTGCCGGGTTGAGCCTCGAGGATCAGCGCGCCCGCGCCGTC
>CALESR010000248.1 GCA_937907485.1 uncultured Paracoccaceae bacterium
CTCTTTGTGCCTCAACTATCCCGGGGGAGGGCCGGAACGGCCCGTGGGGGCAGCGCCCCCCTACCCGGCCCGCCGTCGCTCACCCCAGCCCCCAGATCGCCCGCGCCTCGGCGGCACTCGCCACGTCGCGCCCCTCGGCCCGCGCCAGCTCGGCCAGCGCCGCCACCAGATCGCCATTCCCCCGCGCCCGCGCCCCGCCCGGCAGATAGAACGTATCCTCCAGCCCGGTGCGCAAATGCCCGCCCAGCGCCGCCACGGCCCGATGAACCGGCCAGATCTCGTCCCGCCCGATCAGCGTCGCCTGCCAGACCGCGCCCTCGGGCAGATAACGCTGCAAGACCGCCAGCAAATCGGCATCGGCGGGCATGCCCGAGGCCACGCCCATCACCAGATTGACCTGCGGGCGGGCCACCATGCCCACCTCGGCAAACATGCCGACCGAGCGCAGGATCCCGGTATCGAAACACTCGAACTCGGGCCGGATGCCGACCTCGTCCATCACCGCCAGCACCTCGGCGATCTTGTCCACCGGATTGGCGAACAGCATCGGCGGCCAGGCCCAACGCCCGCCGGACCGCGTCTTGAGGTAATTCAACGAGCCCGCATTGCAGGCCGCCACCTCGGGCCGCCCCGCACGCAGGCAGGCGATCGGGCCGGACTGATCCGCCCCCATGACGCCCGTGGTGAAATTCAGGATCACGCCGGGACAGGCGGCGCGGATCGCCTCGGCCACCTCGACCGCCAGCGCCGGATCCCACGACGGCAGATGCCCGCGCCCCGCGCCCTGCTGGCGAAAATGCACATGCATGCAGACCGCGCCCGCCTCCCAGGCCCGCCGCGCCTCGGCGGCCAGTTCCTCGGGCGTCACCGGCACCGGATGCTCACGCGGGTCGGTCAGAACGCCGGTCAGGGCGCAGGTCAGGATGGCTGTGTCGCCCATGGTCGCTCTCTCCCTGCGTGCAGCCTAACACGGCCTCGCCACAGGAAAAGCCGCACCGAGCCCGCGCGACCCCACGTCACCTTTCCCCGGCTGGACGCTGCCACCCGGTCGGGCTAGCCTGCGCCCAACCTTCGAGGAGCCCCGCCTTGCCCACCGACCTTTCCCACTGGTCCGCCCGCCCCCGCCCCGATCACCGCCTGATCGAAGGGCGTTACGTCACGCTCGAACCCCTCGACGCCGACCGCCACACCGAGGGGCTGTTCGCCGCCTCGCATGTGCCGGACGGCGATGCCAAATTCCGCTGGCTGTTCGAGGCGCCGCCCACCGACCTGACGACCTTCCGCCCCTGGGTGGAGAAATCCGCCGCCAGCGCCGACCCGCTGTTCTGGGCGATTCGCGACAAGGCCAGCGGCCAGATCGCCGGGCGCCAGACCCTGATGCGCATCGACCCCGCGCATGGGGTGATCGAGATCGGCAACATCTACTGGGGCCCGCAGATCGCCCGCCAGCGCGGCGCGACCGAGTCGCTCTACCTCTTCATGGCGCATGTGTTCGACGATCTGGGCTATCGGCGGTTCGAGTGGAAATGCAACGACCACAACGACCCCTCGAAACGCGCCGCCCTGCGCTTTGGCTTTACCTTCGAGGGGGTGTTTCGTCAGCACATGGTCGCCAAGGGCCAGAACCGCGACACCGCGTGGTTTTCGATCATCGATGGCGAATGGCCCCGGCTGAAGGCGGGCTATCTCGCCTGGCTCGACCCCGGCAATTTCGACGCCACCGGCCAGCAGCGCCGCAGCCTGCAGGATTGCCTCGGCGGCTAGGCCTCGCCGGGCGCCAATGCCGGTCCGATCAATTTGTCGCGCAGCGCAGCAAAGAACGCCGATTGAAGCGCCGCCGCCAGATCGGGGCGCGTGGCGAGGGTGCGGCGCACGGTTTCGGCCTCGACGCGCCAGACGCGGGCGGGGCCGGTCAGGCGCACGCTGCCATGCGCCGGCGCCCCACTGGCGACGCTGATCTCACCGATCAACACGCCCGGTCCACGCCGCGCCAGACGGCTGTCGCCGCGCAGCACCTCGGCCTCGCCCTCGGCCAGCCAGGTCAGCCAGGCCACCGGTGCGCCGTCAGTTGTCAGGTCGGTTCCGGCCGGCAAATCCTCCCACCGGCCCAGATCGAGGATCGCCCGCTGCACCCGCCGTGGGCTGCCGGCAAAACAGCGCGCCACCAGCGCCGCCTCCTGCGGGGCGAACCGCGCGCGCCCCTCGGCCAGCCGCAGCCGGGCCATCTGCACCAGGTTGACGCTCACCAGCAGGGTTTCCCAGAAACTGCTCACCGGATCGCCCAGAATCACCGCGCTGTAAAACACCCCGGTGGCGAACGAGGCCAGCGCCAGCAGCCTCAGCCAGACCATGCGCGTCATCACCATCGACACGATCAGCAGGCCATAGGCCAGATGCCCGACCAGCGCACCCGGCCCAAAGGCCTGTTCCAGCGTCACGGTCAAGACCGCCTCCCCCGCCATGCCGCCCCGTCATCTCCGGCGGCCCGACCCGGGACATCGCCGGCACCGGGTGGCGCGGGCCTGACGGCAAAGGCCTTGCGCGCCGCCCAGCGGCCCATGACCAGCGCGATGAGACTTCCCAACACCCCGATTTGCATCCCCAGCCCTTCAAGCCGGAAAACCGGCAGCCGCCCCCCGAAGAGCAGCCACTCCGCGCTCAACGATGACACCAGCCCCAGCGGGATCGTCGCCTGTGCCGCCCAGCTCAGCCGCCGCATCCGGTCCCAGCCTTGCGGCAGGGCTGGCAGGACCAGCAAAAACACCGGCAACCCAAGGGCGATCTGGATCAACCCGATCGGGCTGCCGATCACCAGGGCAACTGGCAGTGCAACTGGCAGGAGGAAGATGCTGGTAAAGTTGCCCGTGATGACCATCCCCAGCAGGAACCAGACCACAGGGCCCAGCGGCACCGCCACGATCATCACCCACATCACAAATCGCGCATATCCTGCCGCGTGACCCACCATCCCAAGGCCCCTTTCGCCCCGCTTGCCCGCCCTGAACCCCGTGGCGCCGGGCCGCAAGGACCATCGCGCCAAACAATCGGGGGTGGTAGCCGCTGAGGGACTCGAACCCTCACGCCCAGTCGAGCAACGGATTTTAAGTCCGGTCTGTCTACCATTCCAGCAAGCGGCCACGTGCCCGTCATAGGCACCCGGCGCCAGCACCTCAAGCCCGATCCGTCCTGCCATCGCAGCCACCGCTTGACCGGCCCGCGCTTTGGGCTAGGCATAGGGCAGCCCAGAGGAGGACACCGAATGCTCGGCCAGATGATGAACCAGCCACTCCTGATCTCCAGCCTGCTGACGCATGCCGAGCGCCACCATGCCCAGCGCGAGATCGTCACCCGCCGCGTCGAGGGCGACCTGCACCGCTATACCTGGCGCGACATGGCCGCCCGCGCGCGCCGCATGGCGAATGCGCTGCACGCGCTGGGCCTCGCGCCGTCGCAGCGGGTCGGCACGCTGGCCTGGAACACCGCCCGGCATATGGAGCTCTATTTTGCCGCCTCGGGCGCCGGGATGATCCTGCACACGCTGAACCCGCGCCTGCACCCTGACCAACTGGTCTGGATCGCCGACAACGCGGGCGATC
Organism: uncultured Paracoccaceae bacterium; assembly: GCA_937907485.1. Classification (GTDB taxonomy): domain Bacteria; phylum Pseudomonadota; class Alphaproteobacteria; order Rhodobacterales; family Rhodobacteraceae; genus Pararhodobacter. The sequence goes on from CALESR010000248.1 coordinate 3,597, forward strand.
AGGTGATCTTCTTCGACCTCACCTTCCTGCCGCTGATCGAGGCCACCGCGCATCGCTATGCCACCGTCAAGCATTTCGTGCTGATGGCCGACGCCGACCGCATGCCCGCGCAGACGAAAATCCCCGGCCTGCTGTGCTATGAAACCCTCGCCGCGGCGGCCTCGGACCACTACGACTGGCCGCAGATCGACGAAAACGCCGCCTCGTCGCTGTGCTATACCTCGGGCACCACCGGCAACCCGAAAGGCGTGCTCTATTCCCACCGCTCGACCGTGCTGCACGCGCTGGCCTCGGTGGCGCCCGACGCGCTGAACCTGTCGTCGCGCGACACCATCCTGCCCGTGGTGCCGATGTTCCACGTCAACGCCTGGGGCCTGCCCTATGCGGCGGCGATGGTCGGCGCCAAGATGGTGTTCCCCGGCCCGGCGCTGGATGGCAAATCGCTGCATGATCTGTTCGAGGCCGAGGGCGTCACCGTCTCGGCCGGGGTGCCGACCGTCTGGCAGGGCCTGCTGGCCCATGTCGAGGCTTTGGGCGCCAGCTTCACCACCATGCGCCGCACGGTGATCGGCGGGTCGGCCTGCCCGCCCGCGATGATCCGCACCTTCGAGGACAAGCACCGCGTGCAGGTGCTGCACGCCTGGGGCATGACCGAAATGTCACCGCTGGGCACCGTCTGCACGCTGAAAGGCGGGCAGGAAACCCTCGACCCCGCCGCCAAATTCGCCGTGCAAAGCAAACAGGGCCGGGCAATCTTTGGCGTCGACATGAAGATCGTCGACGAGGACGGCGCCGAACTGCCCTGGGACGGCAAGACCTCGGGCGAATTGCTGGTGCGCGGACCGTGGATTCTGGACAGCTACTTCAACCGCCACGGCGAGGACACGCTGCGCTTTGATGCGGCGGGGCTGGGCTGGTTTCCCACCGGCGATGTCTCGACCATCGACGCCGACGGCTTCATGCAGATCACCGACCGCACCAAGGACGTCATCAAATCGGGGGGCGAGTGGATTTCCTCGATCGACATCGAGAACATCGCCATGGGCCACCCCGCCGTGGCCATGGCCGCCTGCATCGCCGCCAAGCACCCCAAATGGGATGAACGCCCGCTGCTGGTGGTGATGCCAAAGCCCGGCGCCACGCCCACGCGCGACGACATCCTCGCCGGCTTCGAGGGCAAGATCGCCAAATGGTGGCTGCCCGACGATGTGGTCTTTGTCGAGGCGATCCCGCTGGGCGCCACCGGCAAGATGCAAAAGAACAAGCTGCGCGAGCAGTTTGCCGACCACGTCCTGCCAACGGCCTGAGCGCCGCGCAGGCCCCCGCACGCCGCGTTGCCAGCGCGCAGCCAAGCCGCTAGGCTGCGCGTCACCGCTTTGCCCTTCATCGAGGCCCCATGCCCGCAACCCCCTCTGAAACCTTGCGTGCGCGTGTCCTTGCGGCGGCGTTGATCGGCATCTTCTATATCGCCATCGCCACCTCGGCCGCCACCTTGCCCACCCTGGGCGCAGGTGGCGTACTGGTGGATTTCGACGCCTTCTACATCGTCAGCCAGATGCTCGCCGAGGGCCGCGTGGCCGAGGCCTATGACGTCCGCCTCATGGCCGCCCGCCAGCAAGAGCTGGTCGGGCACGAGGGCTTCATGCCCTGGACCTATCCGCCGCCCTTTGACCTGCTCGTGGCGCCGCTGGCCTGGCTGCCGCGCGGGCTGGCCTTTGCCCTCTTCACCGGAACGACGCTGGCCTTCTACCTCTGGGTGCTGGCGCGGCTGGCCGGGCATGGGCTGGGCACGGTGATGCTGGTGCTGGCACCGCCGATCTATGTCAGCGTCACCATCGGGCAGAATTCCTTTCTGACCGGGGGGTTGATGGGCCTGTTCTGCCTGCTGTCGCTGCGTGGCAAGGTCTGGGCCGGAGTGCCGCTGGGCCTGCTCATCATCAAGCCGCATCTGGGTCTGGGCCTTGGCATGCAGGCGCTCGCCAGCGCCCGCTGGCCTGTGGTCGCGCTGGCGGCCGCTGTCGCCGCGCTGGCCTGCGGGCTGGCGACGCTGGCCTTTGGTCCGGCGATCTGGCGCGCCTTTCTGACCGGGGTCGAGACCGCAGGCGACGCGCTGGCGCTGGGCATCTACCCGCTCTTTCGCATGATCTCGGTCTATGCGCTGGCCTTCACCGCCGGCCTGTCGCCCAACCTCGCCTCGATCCTGCAGGGCGCGATGGCATTGGCGGCGATGGCCGTGGTCCTGCTGGCCGTGCGGCGCGGGTTGCCCGCGCACCAGACCCTCGCGCTGGCCTGCTTTGCCTCGGCGATGGTCAGCCCCTATCTCTATGACTACGACATGGCGCTGGCCGGGGTCGGTGCCGCGCTGATCCTCGGCGACATCATGGCCCGCACCAGCCCGGCCGAACGCCTCGCGCTGCTGGCGCTGGCCTGGGTGGCGGGCGGCTGGGGCATCCTGCACGCGCTCTCCAACGCGGGCCTGCCCTGGGCCGAACGCGCCGCCATTGCGCGCGAGACGCTGGCCTATGCCGGGGTCGCCTATCTGATCCTGATGGCGCTGCTCTGGCGCATCCTGCGCCGCCCGGTCTGAACGATGCACGGCTATCTCTCCCAGCCCGCACCCGTCGCCATCGCCCATCGCGGCGGCAGCCTCGAAGGCGAGGAGAACACCCTGCCCAACTTTGCCCGCGCCGTCGCGCTGGGCTATCGCCATGTCGAAACCGATGTCCACCTGACCGCCGACGGCCATGTGGTGATCCACCATGACGCCACGCTGGCGCGCATGACCGGCGATCCGCGCGCCCTTGCCGGGCTGACCCTGGCCGAGGTCCGCCGCCTGCGCACCCCCGCCGGGGCGGGCATTCCCCTGCTGTCCGACCTGCTCGAATCCCATCCGACCCTCGCCGTCAATATCGAGGCCAAGGCCGACGCCGTGGTCGAGCCCCTGGCCCGCCTGCTCACCCGCATGGGCGCGGTGGCGCGGGTCGGCGTCGGCAGCTTCAACCCGGCGCGCACCGCCCGGCTCTGCGCCTTGCTGGGGCAGGATCTGTGCTGGTCGCCCGCGCATCGCGGCGTGCTGGGCCTCTGGCTGCGCGGCTGGGGCCTGCCCCTGCCGCGCGCCGGGTTCCCGGTGGTGCAGGTGCCCCGGCAGTTTCGCGGCATCGAGGTGGTCACCCCGCGTTTCCTCCGCGCCGCGCACGCGCTGGGGGTGCAGGTGCAGGTCTGGACGGTGGACGATCCCGCCGACATGACCCGCCTGCTGGACATGGGGGTGGACGGGCTGATGACCGACCGGCCCTCGGTGCTGAAATCGGTGCTGCAGGCGCGCGGCGACTGGAGGGGTGATGCTTGACGGCGTGAAGATCCTCGAATTCGAAGGGCTCGGCCCCGGCCCCTTTGCCGCGATGCTGCTGGCCGATCTGGGGGCCGAGGTGATCTGCATCCAGCGCCCCGGCGGCCCGCCGCTGGCCGGGGTGCCCGCCGTCAGCCTGCTGGACCGGGGCAAGAAGACCATCGCGCTCGACCTGAAATCCCCCGCCGACCGCCCGGTGATCGAGGCCCTGCTGCACCGCGCCGATGCGCTGATCGAGGGCAACCGCCCCGGCGTGATGGAGCGTCTGGGTCTGGGGCCGCAAGACGTCGCCGCGCTCAACCCGGCGCTGGTCTATGGCCGCATGACCGGCTGGGGGCAGGACGGGCCGCGCGCCCCGCAGGCCGGGCATGACCTCAACTATCTCGCGCTCTCGGGGGCGCTCTGGTATGCCTCGCCGCCCGGTCAGCCGCCGCTGACCCCGCCGACCCTGCTGGGCGATATCGGCGGCGGCGCGCTCTATCTGGTGGCCGGGCTCTTGGCCGGGATCATCGCCGCCGGGCGCAGCGGCCGGGGCTGCGTGGTCGATGCCGCCATTGTCGATGGCTCGGCGCATATGATGGCGCTGGTGATGCTGATGCAATCGGGCGGGCTGTTTCAGGCGCGGCGCGGCGCCTCGCTGCTGGACGGGCCGCATTGGTCAAGGTCATACCTTTGCGCCGATGGCGGGTTTGTCGCAGTCCAGTGCCTCGAACCCAAGTTCTACGCGCAGTTCCTGTCGGTTTTGTCGCTGTCCGACGATCCCGACTTTACCCGCCAGATGGACCCGGCGAGCTGGCCACGCGCGACCGAACGTCTGACATCCCTCTTCGCCAGCCAGCCGCGCGACCACTGGACGGCGCTGTTCGACGGCACCGACGCCTGCGTCGCCCCCGTGCTGTCGCCGCAGCAGGCCGCCACCGACCCGCATCTGGCCGCACGCGGCACCTGGACCACGGCGCACGGCGCGCTGCAGCCGCGCCCGGCCCCGCGCTTTGACGGCGTCGCGCGCGACCCCGCCGCGCCGGTCGGCCGCGACCAGCACCGCGCCCAGATCCTTGACCTCGCGAGGGGCGCATGACCCATCTTGGCGATGTCTCGTTCTGGTATGCCGACATCGGCCTGCCGACCACCCGCCGCCCCGCGCTGCACGGCCCGTCGCAGGCTGATGTGGCGATCATCGGCGCGGGCTATACCGGGCTCTGGACCGCCTATTACCTGAAAAAGGCCGCGCCGCATCTGCGGGTCACCGTGCTGGACAAGCACTTTGCCGGCTTTGGCGCCTCAGGCCGCAACGGCGGCTGGCTGACCGGCGGTTTTGCCTGGAATCACGCCACCTATGCCCGCCATGCCGGGCGCGACGCCGTGCTGCGCATGGTGCAGGCGATGTCGGGCACCGTGGACGAAGTGATCCGCGTGACCGAGGCCGAGGGGATCGACGCCGACATCCGCCGCACCGATGAGCTGATGGTCGCGACCAATCGCGCGCAACTCGCGCGCGCCCGCGCCGAGGTCGCGCATCGCCAACAGTGGGGCGAGGACGGGCGCATTCACCTGCTGGGCGCCGAGGAAACCCGCGCCCGCATCGCCATGCCCGGCGCGTTGGGGGCCCTGCTGCTCAACGGCGTTGCCCGCGTGCAACCGGCCAAGCTGGTGCGCGGGCTGGCCGAGGCGGTCGAACGGCTGGGCGTCGTCATCCACGAGGGCTCTGAGGTCACGGCCATCGCGCCCGGACGCGTGACAACCGCCTTGGGCGACCTGCGCGCACCCATCGTGCTGCGCTGCACCGAGGGCTTCACCGCCGATCTGCCCGGCCTGCGGCGCCAATGGTTGCCGCTGAATTCGGCGCAGATCGTGACCGAGCCGCTCAGCCCGGAAACCTGGGAGCAGATCGGTTGGCAGGGCCATGAAATCCTTGGCGATTTCGCGAACTCCTATTGCTATTGCCAGCGCACGCGCGAGGGGCGCATCGCCGTGGGCGGGCGGGGCGTGCCCTATCGCTGGGGCTCGGGCATCGACCGCGACGGCGTGCCCGATGCCGAGACGATCCGGCGCCTGGTGGCGATCCTGCACCGGCATTTCCCGGCGGCAAGGCAGGCGCGCATCGACCACGCCTGGTGCGGCGTGCTGGCGGTGCCGCGCGACTGGTGCGCGACGGTCGGGCTGGGCGCGGACGGGATCGGCTGGGCCGGGGGCTATGTCGGGGTCGGGGTCAGCACGACCAATCTGGCCGGCCGAACCCTGGCCGACCTCGCGCTGGGGCGGCAGAGCGCGCTGACCGGATTGCCCTGGGTCGGCCATCAGGTGCGCCGCTGGGAGCCCGAACCGCTGCGCTGGCTGGGGGTGCGCGGCATGTATGGTCTCTTTGCCGCCGCCGACCGCGCCGAAGCGCGCGGCGGCGGTCCGTCGCGGCTGGCCGGGCTGGGTGCCTGGCTGACCGGGCGGGGTTGAGGCGGGCCGCACCCGGACATCATCGCACCTCGCCCAGCCATTTCATCAAGGCGCTGCGCAGTTTGTCCGACCGTTGGGAAAACTCACCGTCCAGCAGGGTCTCGGCCTTGGGCGCCTGCCCGGACACCGCCAGTTGCAACACCTCGCCAGCCGTCGCGTGAAAGTCGCCGTGCAACCGGCGCACCACCTGATAGGGCATGCCGCTGCGGATGCCGGGATCGCGCACCTCGTCATACAGCCATTTGCCGAACCGGCAGGCGTCATCGCAACTGGCAACCTGCGGCGAGATATCGGACGAGCCGGTGCGCACCGCCACCTTCAGCTTGAGCTTCCATTGCCCATGGGCGCCGATGGCGTCGCGGATGGCGGCGGCAATGGCGGACCTGTCCAGCGTCCCGGTGTGATTCGGCATCTGCGCCCTCCTGCCTTTGCGAGAGACTAGCGCCGCCGCCCCTAACAAACGGTTACGCGGCAAAGGCCGCCGCTGACCCGCACGGATTGCGCGCCGTCACGGGGTTTTCTATGCTCGCCGAAGCTTCCTCGAGGGCACCATGAAATCCATCCTCATCCTGACCACCTGCGCCGCCCTGCTGGCGGGCTGTTCGAGCATCGGCACCATCAACGGCGTGCCGGTCAACCGCGCCAGCGTCTCGACGATGAACGACCCCAACTATTGCGAACAGCATCCGGCGCGCTGCATTGTCGGCTTTGCGATCGGGCTGGGGCTGGTGGGCTATCTGGCCAACCGCGATCCGGTCGATAGCCGGGGCTGACCGGGCAACCCGGCGCGCGAAATGGCTGACCGGTCAAAGCCGCGCTTGTCACTTGTGCCAACGAGGGCCAAGGTGATCTGGCACCACCCGACGCAGCCCTGCGGCGCGCGGGGGCGTGTTGCTTGTCGAAAGCCACCGGGCGGCCACCGCCGGACCTGCAGCGCTTTCCCTCGCACCGGACTGGCGGGCATCAGCCCGCCGGTGGTTCTGCACGGGAGACAGCCATGGGCAAGGGCGACAACAAGCGCGGCAACAAG
>CALESR010000249.1 GCA_937907485.1 uncultured Paracoccaceae bacterium
TGGCCAGATCGCCCGCATACCAGAGCTGATCGAGCGCCTTCTTATGCGGCGGCCGGGCCCACATCTTGCGCGACTCGGCCTTGGTATCGAAGGCGTGGGTGGAGAGCGGCCCCTCGACCTCGATCCGGGCGCGGATGCGGGCGATTTCGGCCTGCCCGAGGCCCGATTGGTGCCATTCGCCGCTGGCCGCGCGCGCCCCGGCGCGGCGGAACTGCACCTGCCACAACGGCAGCAGCGCGCGGGGCAAGAGGCTGGCGTCATGGGTGAAATGCTCGAACAAGGCGCGCCCGGCCAGATGCGGCCAGAGCATCCCCTCGCGGTAATTGCGGTTGCGCGACCACAGGATGTGGTTGTGCGCGCGGGTGACGTTGCGGATGGTGTCGATCTGCAACAGGCCCAGCGCGGCGACCATCGCGGGCACATCCACCGGCCCGGCAGCCGGGCCGGAAAGGCCGCTGACCGCCAGCCAGAGCCGCCGCGCGTCGCGGTTCGATATGTCCAGCGGCGCGTTCATCCGTGCCAGGTGGCGACGGTTTTCAACTGGGAAAAGCCATAGAGCGCCTCGAACCCCTTTTCGCGCCCGTGGCCGGATTTCCCGACGCCGCCAAAGGGCAATTCCACCCCGCCGCCTGCGCCATAGTTGTTGATGAAGACCTGCCCGGCATGCAGCGCGCGGGCCATGCGGAATTGTCGCGCGCCCTCGGCTGTCCAGACCGAGGCGACGAGGCCATAGTCGGTGGAATTGGCGATCCTGATGGCGTCGGCCTCGTCATCAAAGGGGATCAGCACCTGCACGGGGCCGAAAATCTCTTGTTGGGCAAGGGGATGGTCGGACGGCACCTCGGCGAACAGCGTTGGTTTGACGAAATGCCCGGCGTTGCTGGCGGCGGGGGTCAGCACGCCTTCGGCGGCGATGGTCAGGTCGGCGCCCTTGGCCAGATAGCCCTGCACGATGGATTTCTGCCGGGCGGAGATCAGCGGGCCGACGCGCGGATCGGCCAGTGCAGGCCCCACGGTCAGCGCGCCATAAGCCTGTGCCATCCGGGCGCGGACCTGATCGTAGACCCCGCGCTGCACCAGAATGCGCGACGAGGCCGAGCAGGTTTGCCCGGCGTTCTGGATGCCCGCGTTGACCAGAAACGGCAGCGCGCGGTCCAGATCGGCGTCGTCAAAGACGATCTGCGGCGACTTGCCGCCCAGTTCCAGCGTCACCGGCACGACGTTTTGCGCCGCCGCTGTCTGGATCAGCACGCCGACGCCGACCGAGCCGGTGAAGGACAGATGCTGGATGCCCGGATGCGAGGCCAGCGCCGCGCCGGCCTCGGCCCCCAGCCCCGTCACCACGTTCAGCGCACCCGCAGGCAGCCCGGCCTGCAGCGCCAACGCGGCAAAGGCCAGCGCGGTCAGGCAGGCCTCCTCGGCCGGTTTGAGCACGCAGGCGTTGCCCATCGTCAGCGCGGCGCCGACCGAGCGGCCGATGATCTGCATCGGGTAATTCCACGGGATGATGTGCCCGGTCACGCCATGCGGCTCGCGCAGGGTATAGACGGTGTAGCCGTCGAGATAGGGGATCGTCTCGCCCATGATCTTGTCGGCGGCGCCGCCGTAGAACTCCATATAGCGGGCCAGCGCCACCGCATCGGCGCGCGCCTGCGTCAGGGGTTTGCCGACGTCGCGGGCCTCAAGTTGCGCCAGATCATCCACCCGCGTCAGGATCAACTGGCCCAGCCGGGTCAGGATGCGGCCGCGGTCCAGCGCCGACATCCGCCCCCAGTCGCCCGCCCGCGCGGCATGAGCGGCCTGCACGGCGGCGTCGATCTCAGCCGCGCCGCCGCGCGCGATGCGGGTCAGGTCCTCGCCGGTCGAGGGGTCGGTGAGGGCCAGCGACTGGGCGCCCGGCAGCCGCGATGTCGGCAGTTTCGCCAGCGCCACC
>CALESR010000250.1 GCA_937907485.1 uncultured Paracoccaceae bacterium
CTGATCAGAGGAAACAGCGCTTGGGCCGACGTTCCCAGCAGAACGGGTTTGAGCGCGGAAAAGGCGGCGAGGATGGCAATGGTGATCCAGATGAGGCGGTCTGTCATGGCGGGCTCCGGGACAGGGTGGGGGATGCGATGTAATGACGCATATGTCAACATGACATTTTCGTCAATATAAAGATCATGACCAGCACCGACCACCGCACAAGGGTTGCCGCCCAGCGCCGCGCAAGGATGCGCGAGGCGCTGCTGCTGGCCGGTTTGCAGGTCATGGCCGCCAAGGGGCCAGGGGCCACCACGGTGGATGACATCGTGCAGGCGGCCGGGGTGGCGCGGGGGTCGTTCTATAACCATTTCACCACACCCGACGATCTGGCCCAGGCGCTGGGGCTGGCGCTGGGGCATGAGGTGATGCAGGCCGTCGGCGCGGCGCTGGACGGTTTGCAAGACCCTGCGGCACGGGTGGGCGGCGGCCTCAGGGCCTTGCTGGCGCTGGTGCGTCAGGTGCCGGTGCTGGGCCAGTTCCTGATCCGCAGCGGGTGGCCCTCGGGGCTGACCCGACAGGCGGTGGCGGCCTCGATCGGCGTGGATCTGCGCGCGGGGATTGCGACCGGGCGATTCCTGCCCCTGCCGCAGGATCTGGCCGAGGCCATGGCCGGCGGCATCGCGCTGGGGGCGGTGGCGGTGGTCCTGGACGGGGCCGACCGGGACGCCCTTGCCGCCGAAGCCTTGTTCAGGGCGCTGGGCCTGTCGCCCGCCGAGGCCTCGACGCTCAGCGCCACCCCGCCGCCAAAGGCGGACCTGGGCCGCGAAGGTTTGTTGCCGCGGCTTGCCGCCAGCGCCTGACCCTCAGCCCCAGAGCGCGGCCGCAGGCGGATGCACCCCGGCAGCGTCATAGTGCAAGGGATGTGCGCGGTCCTCGGCCAGCAGAAGCGGGCCGTCCAGATCGACCACCTCGGCGCCCTGCGCCACCAGCACGGCAGGCGCCATCGCCAGCGAGGTGCCGACCATGCAGCCGACCATCACCCGGTAACCCGCCGCCCGCGCCGCGTCGCGCAGCGCCAGCGCCTCGGTCAGGCCGCCGGTCTTGTCCAGCTTGATGTTGACCATGTCATACTTGCCCGCCAGATCCGGCAGCGAGTGCCGGTCATGGCAGCTTTCGTCGGCGCAGACCGGCAGCGGCCGGGCGATCTCGGCCAGCATGCCGTCCTGCCCGGCGGGCAAGGGCTGCTCGACCATCGCCACGCCCAGACGGATCAGATGCGGCGCCAACTCGCTGTAAACCGCGGCCGACCAGCCCTCATTGGCATCAACCACGATGCGCGCCTGCGGCGCCCCGGCGCGCACCGCTTCCAACCGCGCCATGTCATCAGGCGTGCCCAGCTTGATCTTCAGGATCGGTCGATGCGCATGGCGCGCGGCCGCAGCCTGCATGCGCTCGGGCGTGTCCAGCGACAGGGTGAAACAGGTCACCATCGGCCCCGGCGCGCCCAGACCGGCCAGTTGCCAGACCCGCCGCCCGCTGACCTTGGCCTCAAGATCCCACAGCGCACAATCCACCGCGTTGCGCGCAGCACCCGGCGGCAGTGCCGCTTGCAAACCCGCCCGCCCGATCCCCTCGGGCAGCGCGGCAATCTGCGCCGCCACCGACTCCAGCGTCTCGCCATACCGCGCATAGGGCACACATTCGCCCCAGCCGACCAACCCGCCACGCGTCACCCGCACCGTCAGCACCTTCGCCTCGGTCCGCGACCCACGCGAGATGGTGAACACTTCGGCCAGCCGGAAACTCTCAGCCTCGACACTCAGCATCCTTGCCCCTCTTTGCTCTCCAAATATCCACGGGGTTTCCAAAGGGGGGCGTGCCCCCCTTTGGCGAGGGGAGCTCGAGGGGGCGAGCAGCCCCCTCGACCCCCGGTCACCGCGCGCTCATCGCATCCACCAGTTTCGCCGCGCCATAGCGGAACGGGTCGGTCGCCGGCAGCCCCATCCGCGCCTCGACCTCGGCCAGATAGGCCTTGGCCTCGGCGTCGCCCATGTGCTGGGTGTTGATCGACACCCCCACCGCCACGCAGGCCGGGTTCGCCACCCGCGCCAGCGCCAGCGCCATGTCGCGCACCTGCTCCAGCGTCGGCAGGTGATAACCCGGCAATCCGCGCATGTGCGGCCGCGTCGGCTCGTGGCAGATCACCAGCGCATCGGGCTGGCCGCCATGCACCAGCGCCAGCGTCACGCCCGAATAGCTGACGTGGAACAGGCTGCCCTGCCCCTCGATCAGGTCCCAGTGATCGGCGTCGTTGTCCGGCGTCAGGAATTCCACCGATCCGGCCATGAAATCGGCGATCACCGCATCCAGCGGCACACCGCCGCCGGTAATCAGGATGCCGGTCTGGCCGGTGGCGCGGAAGG
>CALESR010000251.1 GCA_937907485.1 uncultured Paracoccaceae bacterium
TGCCCCCTCTTGGCTGCGCCAATTCACCCCCTGAGGATATTTGAAGAGCAAAGATGGGGCGGCAATGCTGGAGTTGAGCGCGGGCAGCGGGGGTCTGGAGGCGGGCGGCAAGCGGCTGGAATGGGCCTATTGGCCGGGCGGCGCGGGGCCGGTGATCGTGCTGTTGCATGAGGGGCTGGGCTGTGTCGGACTGTGGCGCGGGTTTGGCGCGGCGCTGGCGCAGGTGACGGGGCTGGGTGTCTTTGCCTATTCGCGCGAGGGTTATGGCCAGTCGGACCCTGCCGATCTGCCCCTGCCGGTGGACTACATGACGCAGCACGCGATGCGGGTTCTGCCGCAGGTGCTGGACGCGCTGGGGGCGGAGTCGGTCATCCTGATGGGGCATTCGGATGGCGCGACGATTGCGCTGGAGCATGCCGGGCGGGTGGCGGATCGCCGGGTGCGCGGCCTGGTGCTGATGGCGCCGCATCTGTTCACCGAAGCGATGGGTCTGGCCGAGATTGCCCGCGCGGCGGCGGATTTTGACCCCGAGAGGCTGGCGCGGATGGGCAAGTATCACCGCGATCCGGCGGCGACGTTTCGGGGCTGGGCCGAGGCCTGGCTGAACCCGGCGTTTACGCGCTGGGATGTCAGCGAGGTGGTCGATTACCTGCGGGTGCCCGCGCTGGTGATTCAGGGGCGGCAGGACCAATACGGCACGCTGGCCCAGGTGCGCGCGATTGCCGAGCGGTCGTATGCGCCGGTCGAGGAGCTGGTGCTGGAGGAGTGTCGCCATGCGCCGCAGTTCGACCAGCCGCAGGCGGTGCTGGACGCCGTGCGGGCCTTTGCCCTGCGGTTGATGGCGCATGAGGCCGCCCGCCCCGAGGGATTGTGAGCGGGCCGCATCTGCCGGGGCGCAGCCCGCGCCCGGACCCCGAGCGGTTCACGGCGGCGGCGCGCGGCGCGGACGGCGGCCTGGCGGCCGGGTTCGCCGCCTTTGACGCGCGCCACTATTGGGAGGCGCACGAGTTCTGGGAGCCGGTCTGGATGGCGCAGCCGCAGGCCAGTGCCGGGCGGTCGTTGATGCGCGGGCTGATCCAGTTGGCGAATGCCGGGCTCAAGCAGCGGATGGGGCGCGAGGCGGCGGCGCGGCGGATTCTGGTGCTGGCCGAGGCCGCGCTGGCCGAGGTCAGGGGCGAGGTGCTGGGGGTGACGCAGGCGCGGATTGCGGCGATGCGGGTGCAGGTTCTGATAGAAACGGCACTATAATGCCGATTGTCCCAAAAATCAGCGTTTCAGCCGCGATTTTCTCACGGGCCGCCGGGCGTTTCCACCTTTACCCGGCGCTGTTACTGCACTATTGTGCATCTTAGCGAACAGGAACCGAAGCCTCAGAAAGGGACCGCCCGTGGCCAAACGCATCGACTTTCAGACCGACCCGACGCGCTATCGCCATTGGCGGGTGGAGTATCAGGGCGATGTCGCCACGCTGTTCATGGATGTCGATGAGAACGGCGGGCTGTTTGACGGCTATCAGCTCAAGCTGAATTCCTATGATCTGGGCGTCGATATCGAGCTGGCCGATGTGGTGCAGCGGATGCGGTTCGAGCATCCTGAGGTCAAGGTGGTGGTGATGCGCTCGGGCAAGGACCGGGTGTTCTGCGCCGGGGCGAATATCCGCATGCTGGGCGGCGCCAGTCATGCGCACAAGGTCAACTTTTGCAAGTTCACCAACGAGACCCGCAATACCTTTGAGGGCGCCGAAGCGGACAGCGGGCAGAAATACATCGCCGCCGTCAAGGGCGCCTGCGCGGGTGGGGGCTATGAGTTGGCGCTGGCCTGCAACCACATCATGCTGACGGATGACAGCTCCAGCGCCGTGTCGCTGCCCGAGGTGCCGCTGCTGGCCGTGCTGCCGGGCACCGGCGGGCTGACCCGCGTCACCGACAAGCGCAAGGTGCGGCGCGATCTGGCGGATGTGTTCTGCTCGCTGGAGGAAGGCATCAAGGGCAAGCGCGCGGTGCAGTGGAAGCTGGTCGACGAGGTGATCCCGAATTCGAAATTCGACGAGGTGGTGGCCCAGCGCGCGCAGGAGTTCGCCGCCGCGTCGGGCAAGGCCACCGGCACGGGGATTGCCCTGACGCCTCTGGCGCGCGAGATCGCCGAGGATGGATCGCTGCGCTATTCGCTGGTCGAGGTGGCGGTGGACCGCGACGGGCGCAAGGCGACGGTCACGCTGAGCGGGCCGGACGCCCCGGAGCCTGCCTCGCTGGAGGACCTGCATGCGCAGGGCGCGCAGGGCTGGGCGCTGCGGCTGGCGCGGGAACTCGACGACGCCATCCTGCAATTGCGGCTGAACGAGATGGAGCTGGGCGTGGTGGTGTTTCGCACGCAGGGCGATCCGCAGGCGGTGCTGGCGCATGAGGCCTTCCTGCTGGCCAACCGTTCGGACTGGCTGGCGAATGAGATCCTCGCCTATTGGAAGCGCATCCTGAAGCGGGTGGATGTCACCTCGCGCAGTCTGGTGGCGCTGGTTGAGCATGGCAGTTGCTTTGCCGGGTTTCTGGCCGAACTGCTGTGGTCCGTCGATCGCAGCTATATGATGGACGGCGCCTTTGACGGCGACAACCGGCCGATGGGGGTGGTGACGCTGAGCGAGGCGAATTTCGGCCCGCTGCCGATGGGCAATGGCATCACCCGGCTGCAGACCCGGTTTCTGGCCGAGCCGGGGCATCTGGACCGGTTGCAGGCGCAGATCGGCGAGGCGCTGGACGCCGAGGCGGCGAATGAGGCGGGGCTCATCACCTTTGCCTTTGACGATATCGACTGGGAGGACGAGATCCGGATTTTCCTGGAGGAGCGCGCCAGTTTCAGCCCTGACGCGATGACCGGGATGGAGGCCAACCTGCGCTTTGCCGGGCCGGAGACGATGGAGACCCGGATCTTTGGCCGCCTGACCGCGTGGCAGAACTGGATCTTCAACCGGCCCAATGCCACCGGCAAGGATGGTGCGCTGCAGCGTTATGGCAGCGGTGTGCGCGGCGATTACAACATGCAGCGGGTGTAAGCCCAAGGTGCGTGCCAGCACGCACCCTACAGGACCACGAACGTAGGGTGTGTGCTTGCACGCACCGCCAACAGGAGACCCCCATGACCGACCTTATCAACGTCAGCTATGACACGCAGATCCCCAACAACGTCGGCCTGTCGTCGGACAAGCGCGTGCTCAAGGCGTTGGAGAAATGGCACCCCGGCTATATCAACTGGTGGTCCGACCTGATCCCGCAGAATTTCCAGCAGTCGCTGGTCTATCTGCGCACCGCCGTCAGCGTCGATCCCAAGGGCTGGGCCAAGTTCGACTATGTGAAGATGCCCGAATACCGCTGGGGCGTGCTGCTGGCGCCGCAGGTCGAGGACCGGCGCATCCCCTGCGGCGAACACGTCGGCCAACCCGCGTGGCAAGAGGTCCCCGGCGAATACCGCAACATGCTCAAGCGGTTGATCGTCATTCAGGGCGATACCGAACCGGCGAGTGTGGAGCAGCAGCGCTTCCTCGGCCTGACCGCGCCGTCGCTCTATGACCTGCGCAACCTGTTTCAGGTCAACGTCGAGGAAGGCCGCCATCTGTGGGCGATGGTGTATCTGCTGCACAAATACTTTGGCGCCGATGGCCGGGAAGAGGCCGACGACCTGCTGCGCCGTCAGTCGGGCAGCGAGGAAGCGCCGCGCATGCTGGGCGCCTTCAACGAGGAAACGCCCGACTGGCTGTCGTTCTTCATGTTCACCTATTTCACCGACCGCGACGGCAAGATGCAGTTGGAGGCGCTGGCGCAATCGGGGTTTGACCCGCTCAGCCGCACCTGCCGCTTCATGCTGACCGAAGAGGCGCACCACATGTTCGTCGGGGAAACCGGCGTCGGCCGCACCATCGAGCGCACCTGCGAGGTGATGAAGGCGCATGGCATCGACGACCCCTTTGACACCGCGCGCATCCGGGCGTTGGGGGTCATCGACCTGCCGACGATCCAGAAAAAGCTGAACCTGCATTACACGCTGTCGCTGGACCTGTTCGGGCAGGAGGTCTCGACCAACGCCGCCAATGCTTTCAACTCGGGCATCAAGGGCCGCTATATGGAGCACCGGCTGACCGACGACCATCAGTTGAAGGCCGACACCTATACGGTGTGGGATTTCGAGGGCGGCAAGCTGGTGCGCAAGGAGGTTCCGGCGCTGACCGCGATCAACATGCGGCTGCGCGACGATTACACCCGCGATGCGGCGGGTGGCGTGGGCCGCTGGAACAAGATCATCGAGAAATCCGGTATCCAGTTCGAGATGAAGCTGCCGCATGAGAGTTTCCACCGGCAGATCGGCGTGTTCTCGGGCAAGCCCTTTGCGCCCGATGGCACGCTGCTGAGCGGTGAGGAGTATGACCGCCGCGCGCCGGAGTGGCTGCCGACCCGCGCCGATGGCGACTTTATCCAGTCGCTGATGAAGCCGGTCACCGAGCCCGGCCAATACGCCGGCTGGATCGCTGCGCCGAAAGTGGGGATCGACAACAAGCCCGGCGACTTTGAGTATGTGAAGCTCTACATGGCGTAAGCGGTGCGTGGAGACCACGCACCCTACCCGTAGGGTGCGTGCTTGCACGCACCATTCCCGGAGGTTTCGATGCCGATCGTTCTGACCGCCCTTCCCCGCCCGATCCGCGACTGCCTCGGCTGCCGCGACTGCACCGGCCTGTGCTGGAGCGTGATCGAACTGCACCGCATCCCCGACGCCGTGCTGCACCCACCCCGGACCCCATCGCCATGAATGCCCCCGTCAAGCAGCACCTGATCGACCCCGAAATCTGCATCCGGTGTTATACCTGCGAGATGACCTGCCCGGTCGAGGCCATCGTGCACGACGACCAGAATGTCGTCGTCGATGCCGAAAAGTGCAATTTCTGCATGGATTGCATCCCGGTCTGTCCCACCGGGTCGATCGACGAATGGCGCATTGTCGAGACGCCCTGGTCGCTGGAGGCGCAATTCGGCTGGCAGGAGTTGCCGCCGCAGGCCGATCTGGCGCCGTCGATCGAGGCGCTGGATGACGCGATGGCCGCGCTCTTGGCCGAGGCGCATCTGGGCGCCGGTGGCAAATCACGCGCGCCCGCCAGTGCCACAAAGCCGACGGTCAACCTGCACACGCTGGGCAAGCCCGCCACCGCCCGCGTCACCGGCAACTTTCGCCTGACCGACGACCCGGCGCATGACGTGCGCCACATCATCCTCGATTTTGGCAACCAGCCGATGCCGGTGCTGGAGGGCCAGTCCATCGGCATCATCCCGCCCGGCGCCGATGCGCAGGGCCGCCCGTATCTGCCCCGGCTCTACAGCATTTCGAGCCCGCGTGACGGCGAGCGGGTGAATTTCAACAACCTGTCGCTGACCGTGAAACGACAGGAGCAGGGCGTCTGTTCGAACTATGTCTGCGACCTGAAGATCGGCGATGAGGTGCAGGTCACCGGCCCCTTTGGCGCCACCTTCCTGATGCCCGACGACCCCGCCGCGCGGCTGCTGATGATCTGCACCGGCACCGGGTCGGCGCCGTTCCGGGGTTTCACCATGCGCCGCCAGCGGGTCGCCAATGCGCAGGGCGACATGACGATGGTCTTTGGCGCCCGCACCCCCGCCAGCCTGCCCTATTTCGGCCCGCTGGCGAAAGTGCCCGAGCGGCTGCTGAAGAAGCATCTGGTGTTCAGCCGCCAGCCCGGCGCCGCCAAGGAGTATGTGCAGGACCGCATGATGGCCGAGCAGGAGGCGATTGCCGACCTGCTGATGGACCCGCGCACGCATATCTATATCTGCGGGCTGCGCGGGATGGAGCAGGGCGTGGACCTCGCCTTTCGCTCGATCGCGGAAAGCCGTGGCCTGCCGTGGGAGATCTTTCGCGACGCGATGCGCGACGAGGGGCGGTATCACGTCGAGACCTATTGATGCCCTGGAGCCATGACATCCGCGTCGCCTGGGGCGATTGCGACCCGGCGCGCATCGCCTATACCGCCCGCATCCCGGCCTGGGCGCTGGAGGCGATCAACGCCTGGTGGGAGGATCATTTCGGCGGCGGCTGGTATCAGATGGAGTTGGACCACGGCTTCGGCACGCCCTTTGTCCATATGAGCCTCGATTTCCGCGCGCCGATCACGCCGCGCCACCGGCTGATCTGCGCGGTGGCGCCGGTGCGGCTGGGCGAGACCTCGGTCGAGTTTCGCGTCGTGGGGCGTCAGGATGGGGTGCTGTGTTTCGAGGGGCGCTTTGTCTGCGTGTTTTCCGCGGCCGGTTTCCCGCGCAAGACCCCGCCGCCACCCGAGGTGCGCGCGCTGTTGCTGCACCAGATCGCCGAGGCGGCAGAATAGTGCATCGGCACTGGCTGTGGGCGGGATGCCACTTGTCCGCCCCGTCGGCATGGCCTAAAGTTATGCAATATTATTCCCAATTCCCAGCCCGCCATGTCCGAAATCACCAACTTTCGCGGCGAGTCCGTCAGCGCCGACAGTGACCAGCGCGGCGAGGCTGCGGCGCGGGCGCTGATCCTGCGCGTTGGCGAGCGGGTGCGCAAGGCGCGCGAGCTGAAGGGCATTCCGCGCCGCGTGCTGTCGGATATCTCAGGGGTTTCGCCGCGGTATCTGGCGCTGCTCGAAGCCGGTGAGGGCAATATCTCGATCGGGCTGTTGCAGCGCGTCGCCGAGGCGCTGGACCACCGCATCGAGTGGCTGGTGGGCGAGGATGACCCCTGGACCTCGGATGCGCTGCGGGTGGCCGATCTGTACCGCCGCGCGCCCGCCGATCTGCGCGCCAAGGTGCTGGACCTGCTGGCGCCGCAGCCGGGGGCCGCCGCGCGCCGCCACCGCATCGCGCTGATCGGGCTGCGCGGCGCGGGCAAATCGACGCTGGGCGCGATGGCGGGCAAGGCGCTGGGCCTGCCCTTTGTCGAACTGAACCGCGAGATCGAGGATCAGGCGGGCATGCCGATCAACGAGGTGATGGCCTTTTACGGGCAGGAGGGCTATCGGCGGCTGGAGGCACAGGCGCTGGGCCGCATCCACGCCACGCATGACGCGATGATCCTTGCCGTTGCGGGGGGCATCGTCGCCGAGCCCGAGACCTTCAAGACCCTGCTCGCGCATTTCCACACGATCTGGATCAGGGCCACCCCGGCCGAGCACATGGCCCGCGTGCGTGGACAGGGTGACATGCGGCCGATGGCGGGCAACCCCGAGGCGATGGACCAGCTCAAGTTCATCCTGACCAGCCGCGAGACACTCTACGATCAGGCGCAGGCCAAGCTGGAGACCAGTGGCCGCACGCCCGAGCAATCGCTGGCCGATCTGCTGGCCACCATCGCCGAGCGCGGGTTCCTTGCGTGAGCGTGGTCTGGCAACCGCGCCACGCCGTGCTGACCGAGGGGCCGATGCGGCTGGCCCTGCGGTTGGTCGAGGCGGGGCTGGCGGTGACGCTGCTGGAGGCCGATGCGCATGACGCACGGCGGCGGCGCGATCTGCTGGACCGGGTCGGTGCGGGCCGCATTGCGGTGGCGGTGGGCGATGGCGCCGGGCTGGCGGCCGATCTGTGGATCGGGCCGGGCGCACCACGCGCGCCGGGGGTCTTGCACCTGCGGCTGGGCGCCGGGCCGCTGGGGCACGGGCAGGCGGTGATCGACGTCAGCGCGCCGGATCTGCGCGTGATCGAGATCCTCGCCGGGTCCGATCCGCGCGCTGCGGCCCTCGCCCGGTTGTTGGGTGCCCAGCCGGTCACCCTGCCCGCCTTGCTGACCCCCCGGTTGCTGGCGCGGCTGGAGGACGCGGTGGAATCGCTGGTCCTCGACGGGGCCGCGCCCTGCGAGGTGGACGCCGTTGCCGAGGCTGCGGGCTTTTCCCCCGGCCCCTGCGCCGCGCAGGACCAACGCGGGCTGGCGCGGCGGCCGCGCGCCCTGCCGCTGGTCGCCCGGATGATCGCCGAGGGCCGTCTGGGCCGCGCCGCCGGGGTGGGCTGGTATCGGTATCCCGGAGGCGGCGGGCGGGTGATCGACCCCTTGATCGAGGACATGGCCCGCGAGGAGGCGCATTTTGCCGGGCATCCGGTGCGCAGCCTCAACGCTGCCGAGATCGTCAGCCGCCTGCGCGCCGCGCTGACCGAGGCGGGCGCGGGCACCGACCCTGCCGCCCTTGCCCAGATTGCCGCCGCGCATGGCTTGCCGATCGGAGCCCCGGCATGAGACCGGCCGGGCGCGGCGAGCATGACTCGCTTTACTTCACCTATCCGCGCTTTGCCGCGCCCAAGGGGCCGCGCGGCGCGCCGGTGCCGGTGGCGATCGTCGGCGCCGGGCCGGTCGGCATGGCGGCGGCGCTGGAACTGGCGCGCCACGGCCAGCGCAGCCTGCTGATCGACGCCAAGGACACCTTCAACGACGGCAGCCGGGCGATCTGCCTGTCGCGTTCGTCCTTTCACATCCTCGACCGGATCGACGCGCTGGCGCCCTTTCTGGAGACGTCGCTGCCCTGGACAACGGGCCGCAGCTTTTATCGCGGGCAGCAGATCCTCGAATTTGCGATGCCCGACAGCGCGGACGAGAAATTCCGCCCGATGTATAACCTGCAGCAGCAATATATCGAGCAATTCCTGTGGGATGCGATCGAGCGCTGCCCCCTGATCGAGACCCGCTGGCAGACACGGCTGGAGGGGGTGCAACCCACTCCGCATGGCGCCACCCTGTCGCTGGTCGATCCGGACGGTGCCTATCAGCAGCCCGCGGATTGGGTGCTGGCGGCGGATGGCGCGCGGTCAACCCTGCGGCGGTTGCTGGGTCTGCGGCTGGCGGGCGAGGCCTTTGAGGGCCGCTATGTCATCGCCGATGTGCGCATGGCGCATGACTATCCGACCATCCGCCGCGCGCTGTTCGACCCCGCCTGTCGGCCCGGCGGCACGGTGCTGATCCACCGCCAGCCGCAGGACCTCTGGCGCATCGACTATCAACTGGCGCCGGGCGATTCCGCCGATGACGCCACCCGCGAAGGCGCCGTGCGGACCTCGGTGCAGGCGGTTCTGGACGAGATCGGCCATACCGGCCCGTGGGAGCTGGAATGGTGGAGCGTCTATTCCGCCAATACGCTGGCGCTGGAGACCTATCGCCACGGGTCGGTGGTGTTCATCGGCGACTCGGCGCATATCGTGCCGATCTTTGGCGTGCGCGGGCTGAACAACGGTCTGGCCGATGCGCAGAACATCGGCTGGAAACTGGCGCTGGTGCTGGCCCGGCAGGCCGGGCCGGGGCTGCTGGACAGCTATACGCCCGAGCGGCGCGGCGCGACGCTGGATGTCTTTGCCAATGCCAGCAAAAGCGCGCGCTTCATGACGCCGCCCAGCTTTGGCACCGCTCTGATGCGCGACGCCGCGCTGTCGCTGGCGCTGCGCCAGCCCTGGGCCGGGGCGCTGGCCAATCCGCGGCAGATGGCGCCGCATACCTATGCCGACAGCCCGCTGACCGCGCCTGATGCCGGGATGGAGAGCGGTCTGGGCGGGCCGGTGCCGGGGGCGATGATCGCCGACGCGCGGCTGGGGGACGGTTTCCTGTCCGACCGGCTGGGGCCGCTGTTCACCCTGATCTGGTTTGGCACCCCGCCGCCGATTGCCCATCCGCTGCTGCGGCTGCTGGCCTTGCCGCCCGGTGCCCTGTGGGAGGCACCCGAGGGCAGCGCCTGGCTGATCCGCCCGGATCTGCATGTCGCCGGGCGCTGGGCCTTTGGCGATGCGGCGGGCATCCTGAGTTGGCTCGATCACCTGCTGGAGCGCCCATGACCGACCCCGAACCGCTGTTCGACGCCCTTGCCGCCCATCTCGACCGCATCGGAGAAGACCGGGCGCCGCTGTTTCTGGCCAAGGCCGCACTGGCGCTGGCCGTCGCGCTGAACGACAATGCCCGCGCGCTGGCCCTGCTGGAGGGTTGCGCGCACGATCTGGAGCGACCTGCATGAGCCTGACCAACGCCGATATTCACGAGCTGACCGAGCTGCGCCACGCGCTGCATCGCCGACCGGAGGTTTCGGGCCACGAGGTGGAAACCGCCCGGACCGTCGCCGCCGCGCTGCGGGCGCTGGGGCCGGATGCGCTGGTGACCGGGCTGGGCGGGCATGGGGTGGCGGCGGTCTTTGCCGGTGCCGCGCCGGGGCCGACGGTGATGGTGCGCTCGGAACTCGACGCGCTGCCGATTCTGGAACTGGGCGCGGTGGCGCATGCCAGCGAGATCCCCGGCGTCGGGCATCTGTGCGGGCATGACGGGCATTCGACGATCCTTCTGGGCCTCGCCCGGCTGCTGGCCCGCCAGCGTCCGGCGCGCGGGCGGGTGGTGCTGATGTTCCAGCCCGCCGAGGAAGACGGCGCAGGCGCCGCCGCCGTGCTGGCCGACCCGAAGTTTGCCGACCTGCGCCCCGACTGGGCGATCAGCCTGCACAACCTGCCGGGCGTGGCGCTGGGCCGGGCGTGGCTGGCGCCGGGACCGGCGAATTGCGCCTCGCTGGGGTTGAAGATCACCCTGAACGGCGAGACCGCCCATGCCTCGCAGCCCGAGAATGGCCGCGCGCCGACCCCGGTGCTGGCCCGGCTGATCGAGGCGCTTGGGCGGATGGGACCGGGCGGCGCGATGCAGCCGGGGTTCCGGCTGGCCACGGTGACGCATCTGCGGATGGGTGAACCCGCCTTTGGCATCGCGCCGGGCGAGGGGGAATTGTGGGTGACGCTGCGCGGCCTGTCCGACGCCGACCTTGAGGCGCTGCGCGACGAGGCGCAGGCGCTGGCCCGCGACGCGGCGGCGGCGGCGGGGCTGGAGGTGACGTTCGAGGTGCACGACCACTTTGGCGCCTGCGCCAATGACCCGGAGGCGACGGCGCTGCTGGCCCGCGCGCTGGAGGCCAACGGGATCGGATTCGACGCCGGGGACATGCCGATGCGCGGCTCCGAGGACTTTGGCCGCTTTGGCACGGCGGGGGCAAAGTCGGCGATGGTGTTTCTGGGGTCGGGGCTGGAGCATCCGGCGCTGCACACGCAGGGCTATGATTTCCCCGATGCGCTGATCGTGCCGGGGGTGGGGATCTTTCACCACGCGGTGCGTGCGGTGTTGGGCTGAGGCTTGGGGGGCTACTCGCCCCCCAAACCCCCTCGCCAAGGGGCCCACGGGCCCCTTTGGAAACCCCGTGGATATTTGAGGAGCAAAGATGGCGGCGGCGGTGATGATCCAGGGGGCGGGCTCGAATGTCGGCAAGTCCTTGCTGGTGGCGGGGTTCTGCCGGGTCTTTGCGCGGCGCGGTTTGGTGGTGCGGCCGTTCAAGCCGCAGAACATGTCGAACAACGCCGCCGTGACGCCGGATGGCTTCGAGATCGGGCGCGCGCAGGCCTTGCAGGCGCTGGCCTGCGGGGTGGCGCCCTCGGTCGACATGAACCCGATCCTGCTGAAGCCGGAAAGCGAGACCGGCGCGCAGGTGATCGTGCAGGGCAAGCGGCTGGTGACGGTCAGGGCGCGGGATTATGCGGCGCTGAAGCCCTCGCTGATGGCGCCGGTGCTGGAGAGTTTCCACCGGTTGCGGGCGGGCGCCGATCTGGTGATCGTCGAGGGCGCGGGCAGCCCGGCCGAGGTGAATCTGCGCGCGAATGACCTCGCGAACATGGGGTTCGCGCAGGCGGCGCGGGTGCCGGTGGTGCTGGCCGGCGATATCGACCGCGGCGGGGTGATCGCGCAGATGGTCGGCACGCAGGCGGTGCTGGATCCGGGCGATGCGGCGCTGATCCGGGGGTTCCTCATCAACAAGTTCCGCGGTGATCCGCGGCTCTTTGACGATGGCTATGCGATGATTGCCGCGCGCACCGGCTGGGCCGGGCTGGGGGTGATCCCGTGGTTTGCCGAGGCCCACCGACTGCCCGCCGAGGATGCCGCCGACCTGCGCCCTCGCAGTGCCGGGACCGGGTTTCGCATCGTGGTGCCGCAACTGGCGCGGATCGCGAATTTCGACGATCTGGACCCGCTGATGGCCGAACCCGGCGTCAGCGTCGAGGTGATCCCCCCCGGCCGCCCCTTGCCGGTCGAGGCAGATCTGATCCTGATCCCCGGCTCGAAAAGCACGATCGCCGATCTGGCGCTCCTGCGCGCGCAGGGCTGGGATATCGACCTTGCCGCGGCGATGCGGCGGGGGGCGCGGGTGCTGGGGCTGTGCGGCGGCTATCAGATGCTGGGGCGGGTGATCTCCGATCCGGAGGGGATCGAGGGGCCGCCGGGCTCGGTGGCGGGGCTGGGCCTGCTGGATGTCGAGACGGTGATGGGCGCCGAAAAGACCGTCACGCTGACCGAGGCGCGGCATGTCGGCAGCGGTGAGGCGGCGGCGGGCTATGAGATCCACATCGGGCGCACCGAGGGGCCGGACCGCGCCCGCCCGCTGTTCACCGTCGCGGGCCAGCCCGAGGGGGCGATGCGGGCCGACGGGCGGGTGATGGGCAGCTATCTGCACGGTTTGTTCGGGGCCGACGGGTTCCGGCGGGCGTTCCTGCAGGGGTTGGGCGCGGCGACGGGGGCCGGTTCCTATGCCGGCGGGGTCGAGGCGGCGCTGGAGGCGCTGGCCGACCATCTGGAGGCGCACGCCGATTGTGAGGCGCTGCTGGCGATGGCGCGGGCGGGAGTCTGAGGGGTGTCCCACGCGTGGGACAGTCTTGCGGTTTTCATGATTTCAAGGGGTTAGTTTGAGCCGTTAAGGGATTGGCAAGGGTTGTCCCACGGTGGGGGGTGGGGGTTGGTTGGTGCGTGCGAGCACGCACCCTACGGGGGTGAGCGTTCGGGAGTTGGTGGGGTTTGTGCCACGGCGGGGGGTGGTGGTGCGTGCGAGCACGCACCCTACGGGCGCCGTTAGGGAGTCGGCGGGGGTTGTGCCACGGCGGGGGGTGGTGCGTGCGAGCACGCACCCTACGGGCGCCGTCAGGGAGTTGGGGGGGGCCCCCCGGTCAAAGCTCGAACGCGCCTTGGCCGCCGCGCTCCTCGCGCGCGGATTTGCGAAAGCTGTCGTCGCGCCGGGCGGGCAGTTGCACCGCCCGCTCGCGCAGGCGCATCGCGTCCTCGACGGTGACGATCTGCAACCGGGGCACCGGGGCAAAGCCGGGTTCCTCGTGCTGGCCCATGTTGGCGGCCTCGGCGATCATCGGTTTGGTCGGCTCGGTCAGCGTCAGGAACACGCCGACGCCCGCCTTTTCACGGTCCATCACGCCCTTCAGATCGCGGATCATCGACACGCCGACGTTCCGGAGGCGCGGGCCGGGGGGTGTGAGGGAGCCCGTACCCAGCCCGCTCACACAGATCAAGGCGTTGCCTTGGTGTCAGATATGAACTGCCGCCAAATAGGTCATGTGCCCGCCCAATTCTCTCGACGTCATTTCCATCCTGTTCAACGGGCGGTACCCACCACTCGTTGGCCAAGGATCGAGAACGCCGACCTCCTGAACGGAAACGCCATATGCCGACCGTTGATAGACGACACTTACGATGACCATCGCGTGATGCGTGTTGCAGTAGAGCAAAGGTCGGTTGTTCGCCACCTCCTCTACGATGAACGCATTCGATATCTGGTTCACGCGCTGAAAGTGATCATACCCTGCGACGATGGTCGGCCGGAACTGGCCGCGCCCTAAATCATCTTGCCACGGGATTCCGAGCACGGCGCTGATTGTTCCGGATGCGCCCCAAGGCCCGGCGCCAGAAGGGACGCAAGGCATCCCGCCAAAAACGCGCGAGACTATTCTCTCTTGAGCAACTGCGTACCCGTGATGGGCAAAGATCATTGACGCCGAGGCTGCCCAGCACCATTGCGGGCAATTCTGAATGACAAGGTGCGGTCGCTCTATGTAACTGCGCCAAGTATTGGCACCGAGTTGCTCGGTAGCTGCCTGCACAACACGCGGGGAACCCACGGCCAATGCGGCCAGCCCACCAGTCATTGCTTGACGTCGGTTCATAGCAAGAGACTCCGCCGATGGTTGAGGATCAGCCGAATCAGCGACGCGCAGCAAGAGTTTTGTTCGAAATCGTCGAACCAACGTCGACTCACCCGCCGTCGCAGCGCACCCGGTGTTCCTCGCGTAGGGTGCGTGCTTGCACGCACCGCCTCACAGCCCCAGTGCGCTCAGCAGTCCCGCCTCGTCGCCCAGCGACAGGCGCACGGGCACGGTCAGCACCTTGCGGCGTTGATCGAGCGGCAGGCGGACGGCGTCCTTTTCGGTGGTGACGAGTTGGGCGCGCAGGGACTTGGCCTCGGCCTGCAGGCGGGAGAACAGCGCGGGGCTGAGGGGTTGGTGGTCATCGAGCGCCTGCGTGCGCAGGACCTCGGCGCCAAGGCCGCGCAGGGTGTCGAAGAATTTCTGCGGGCGGCCGATCCCGGCAAAGGCCAGCGCGCGCAGGCCGGGCCAGTGCATGCCGGTGTTCAGCGGGTCGAGCGTGCCGGTGAAGAGGGGGGTTGCGGTCAGCGCGGCGCGCCAGTCGGCGGCAAAGCGGGCGCGGGCCTCGGGCGGGCCGATCACCAGCAGGGCGCTGGCGCGGGTCAGGCCGGTGGCGACGGGTTCGCGCAGCGGCCCGGCGGGGATGCAGCGCCCGTTGCCCCAGCCCGCCCCGGCATCGACCACCACCAGCGCGGCGGATTTCACCACCGAGGGGTTCTGCAAGCCGTCGTCGAGCAGCAC
>CALESR010000252.1 GCA_937907485.1 uncultured Paracoccaceae bacterium
GGTGGCGCGATCGGCGTGGCCGGGCTGGTGGTGTTCAGCGGCGCGGTCAACGGTTCGGTCGGACCGGGGCCGATGCTGGCGGTCTGCTGCACCACCGGGATCATCAGGATCTGGCCTTCGCGCACGCTCATGTCGGCGGGCAGACCGTTCCATTCTGCCAGCGACCGGGGCGAGACGTTGTAGAGCCGCGCGATGGTATAGGCGGTCTCGCCGCGCTCGACGCTGTGGCGCAGGGGCTCGGGCCCGGCGGGGGCGGTGCTGAGGGGTGCCAGCGGCGTCGTGCTGATCGAGGGCGGGGCGGCGGCATCGCTGACCCGTCCGGGCAGCACCAGCAACTCGCCGCCGCGCAGCGCGGTGTCGAGGGGCAGGGCATTGTGTTCGGCCAGTTGGCGGGCGTCGATGCCCAGCCGACCGGCGATGTCGCCGACGCGGTCGCCGCGCTGGGCCACCACGACCTGATAGCCGGGATACGAGATGACGCCGCGCGCATCGGCGGGCGGGCGGGCGGCTGTGGTGCCGCGCACCGCCTCGGCGGTGGAAAAGCGGTTGGAGGGGCGCAGATCCCAGTCGAGGTTCGACCGGCCGTTGCAACCCGCCACCCCCAGCGCTGCCGCCAGAGCCAGCGCGCTGAGTGTCCGGTGCCCGCCACGGGGTGTGGTCTTGATGCTGCTCATGCTCGCCCCAGTCCTGCGCCTGTGGCGCCGGCTGGTCCGGCGCCCGTCTTTTGTCCATGTATAGCTGAAAAATCGGCGTGTGACAGCCCGTCACCCCCATGTGTAGCGGGAATGTGCGCAGGACTTTCCCCCTGCGCGACGGGCTCAGTCGCGGCCCATGCCCTCGATCAGCGGGACAAAGCGCACCGGGCGCAGTTCTTCATAGTCGAAGCCGGCCTCGCTGCGGCGCACCTTGATGAGGGTCTGCACCGTGTCGGACTGGCCGACCGGCACCACCATGATGCCGCCGACGCGCAACTGGTCCATCAGGGTGCCGGGCGGGTCCTCGGCGGCGGCGGTGACGAGGATGCGGTCAAAGGGCGCCTGATCGGGCAGCCCGAACGAGCCATCGCCGGCAATCGCGGTGATGTTGTGCAGGCCCAGCGCCTCGAAGGCGGCGCGCGCCCCGGCAATCAGCGTGCGGTGACGTTCGACGGTATAGACCCGGCGCGCCAACTGGCTGAGGATCGCCGCCTGATAGCCCGAGCCGGTGCCGACCTCGAGCACCTTGTCGCGCGGGCTGATTTCGAGCGCCTCGGTCATCAGCGCCACCACCGAGGGCTGGCTGATCGTCTGGCCGCAGGCGATGGGCAGCGGCGTGTCCTCATAGGCGCGCTCGGCAAAGGTGCCGCGCACAAAGACCCCGCGGTCGATTTTCTCCATCGCGCGCAGCACGGCCTGATCCGTCACGCCCTTTGACCGCAGCGTGTAGATGAAGCGCATGATCTGTTCGGCGCGCTCGGTTTCGGTCATGCCAGCGGGTCCGCCAGCCGGGCCGTCAGATCGGCCAGCGCATCATGCGCCGTCAAGTCGCAGCGCATCGGCGTGATCGAGATCCAGCCGTCCAGATTGGCCGCCGCATCGGTGCCGGGCAGGGTGGCGATGTGCTGCGGGCCGCCCTTGATCCACAGGAACTTGCGCCCCGAAGGCGAGATATGCGGCTCGACGCCAAAGGTCGTATGGCGGCGAAAACCCTGCGCGGTGACCTGCAGCCCCTTGACCTCGGGTGCGGGTACGGCGGGAAAATTGACGTTATAGAACAGCCGGTAATCGCCCTCGTCCCAGAGCCCCTTGTCCAGCAAGGCGCGCACGACGCGGGTGCCGTGCACGATGGCCGGCTCGAACTGGCCCTGCGTCATCTCTTCGGTGCGCGGGCCCAGATACTGCGACAGCGCAATGGCGCGCAGGCCCTGCAGCGCGGCCTCCATCGCGGCGCCGACGGTGCCGGAATAGAGCGTGTTTTCGGCCGAGTTGTTGCCCCGGTTCACCCCCGACAGCACCAGATCCGGCCGCGCGCCTTGCAAGACCTCGTAAAGCCCGGCCAGCACACAATCGGCCGGGCTGCCCTCGGCGGCATAGCGGCGCGGGCCCAGTTTGGCGATCATCATCGGGTGGGTGTAGCTGATGCAATGCCCGACGCCCGATTGTTCAAAGGCGGGGGCCACGGTCCAGACCTCGCCCTGCGGTCCGGCGATCTCGGCGGCGATGGCCTGCAAGACCTCGAGCCCCGGTGCGTTGATGCCGTCGTCGTTCGTGACCAGAATGCGCATGGGATGCCTTTCGCCGCCGTTGCCCCCTGCTTAGTGCAGGGCGCGGCGGGCGGCAAGCCGGGCGGGTCGCTCACGCTTATGTGCTGGGCGGGCGGTTTTGGGCGTGCCATGGTGGCGCATCTCAAACCGGAGTTTCCGATGCGCCTTTTCCTTGCCCTTGCCGCCTCGCTGCTGGCGGCGCCTGCCCTTGCCGATGAAGTCTGGAGTTCGGCGCTTGGCCCCTTTGCGTGGGAAACCGACATCGACCAAACCGCCGTGCTGCGGCTGGACGAGGTCTCGACCGGCGGTATCGTCCGCTTTCTGGTTCCGGGTCTGCCCCTTGATGTCAACGGCGGGCGCGGCGCCTATAGCGGCCTGTGGATTGCCAATGGCGGCGATGCCCGGTGCCTTGCCGATGTGGTCGACCCGGTCAGCGGGGCAAAGTCACCCTATTGGGGCACCTTCACCATCACCTTTGTCGGCACCGGATTCCCCTCGGACTGGGCGGGGGTCTGGGGCTCGTGCCTCGACGCTCCGGTCGAGGCCATCAGCGCCGTCGCGGTCGTCGGCGAGTAAGGCTTCGCATTCCCGCGCAAAGACGACGCCAGAGTGTCGCCTTTGTGCGGGCGCGGGGGGAGGGCGCGCGCCAGTCTCAGCCCGACGAATCGGGGAGAGATCATCATGCGTTACGCCTATATCGGGCTGGGAAATCTGGGCGGCCATCTGGCCGCGTCGCTGGCACGCGCGGGGTTCGCGCTGACGGTGCATGACCGCGACACCAGCCACAAGGCGCGGTTCGACGCGCTGGGCGTGACATGGGCCGACAGCGCGGCCGAGGCCGTCGCGGGTGCCGACGCGGTCATCACCTGCCTGCCTTCGCCCGCCGTCAGCGAGGCCGTGCTGCGCCAGATCCTGCCCGCGATGAAGGCGGGCGCCGACTGGATCGAGATGTCGACGCTGGGCCGCACCGAGATCCAGCGCCTCGCCGCGCTGGCCGCCGAGGCGGGCATGGGCATGCTGGAATCGCCGGTCACCGGCGGCGTGCATCTGGCCGCGCGCGGCGAGATCACCGTGCTGATCGGCGGCGAGG
>CALESR010000253.1 GCA_937907485.1 uncultured Paracoccaceae bacterium
CGGCGCGCGACCTGGAGGCGTTGGCCGAGGCGCTGGCCGGTTTTGCCCATTGCGACCTCAGGCGCGGGGCGCGCAACTGCGTCTTTGCCGATGGCAACCCGGAGGCGCGGGTGATGATCGTCGGCGAGGGGCCGGGGGCCGAGGAAGACCGGCAGGGCCTGCCCTTTGTCGGCCCCGCCGGGCAGATGCTGGACCGGATGTTCGCGGCGATCGGCCTGTCGCGCAGCAGTCCGGACCCGGCGAGCGCGCTTTACATCACCAACACCGTGCCGTGGCGCCCGCCCGGCAACCGCGACCCGGCGCCCGAGGAATTGGCGCTGCTGCGCCCCTTCCTGCTGCGCCACATCGAGTTGGCGCAGCCGCAGGTGCTGGTCCTGATGGGCAATGTCGCCTGCAGCGCGCTGCTGGGCCAGCGCGGCATCCTGAAGCTGCGCGGCACCTGGGCCGAGGTGCAGGGCCTGCCCGCGTTGCCGATGCTGCACCCGGCCTATCTGCTGCGCACCCCCGCCGCCAAGCGCGAGGCCTGGGCCGATCTTCTGTCGCTGAAAGCGCGGTTGCGTGGATGATCGACCCGCTGGTGCTGCTGACCTATGTGCCCGCCGCGCTGGCGATGAACCTGACGCCGGGGGCGGACATGATGTTCTGTCTGGGGCAGGGGCTGCGCGGGGGGCCGCGTGCGGCGATGGCGGCCAATCTGGGGATCGGCGTGGCCGGAATGCTGCATGTGCTGGTGGCGGGGCTGGGGCTGGGGGCGCTGATGGCGGCGCAGCCGGTGCTGTTCGATGTCGTGCGCTGGCTGGGGGTCGGGTATCTGCTCTGGCTGGCGGTCAAGGCGCTGGCGGCCTCGACCCTGCCCGAGCCGCCGCGAGTCAGCCCGTCGCGCGCCTTTCGGCAGGGGATGCTGGTCAACCTGACCAACCCGAAGGTGATCCTGTTCGTCCTCGCCTTCATCCCGCAATTCGTCGATCCGTCGCAGCCGGTGCTGGCGCAGTTCCTGCTGTTTGGCGGCATCCTGTCGGCGGGTGGGTTGGTGGTGAATGGCGCGGTCGGGCTGGCGGGCGGCGGGGTGGCCGGGCGGCTGATGCGCAGGCCGGGGTTTGCGCGGTGGCTGGGGCGGGTCTCGGCGGCGATCTTTGCCGGGCTGGCGCTGCGGCTGGCGGTGATGGCGCGCGGTTGATCGACGGAATCCCCCCTGCGGCACGTTGAAGCCTTGCACCCGGCGCGCGCTGTGCCATCTGATGTGCCAAGTCCCGCCTGAAAGGCCCTGCCATGCCTGTGTCGCCATGCGTTTTCTGACCCGCAGCCTGACCGCCGTGTTTCTGGGCGCGATGGCGCTGGCGCTGCTGGCCTTTGCCGGTGGGCTGGTGCGCGACACGCTGGCCGAACGCGCGGCGCGGCAGGACATGCCCCGCACCGCGCGCGAGCGGGTGTTCGGCGCGCGGGTGCTGACCGTGCAGCCGGGGCAGGTGGCGCCGGTGCTGGCGGCCTTTGGCGAGGTGGTCTCGCGCCGCACGCTGGAATTGCGCGCGCCGATGGCCGGGCGGGTGCTGGCGCTGGCCGAGAATTTCGAAGAGGGCGCCAGCGTGCGCGCCGGGCAGATGCTGGTGCAACTGGACCCCGCCGATGCCCTTGCCGCGCGTGATCTGGTGGCCAGCGACCTCAGCCGCGCCACCAACGAGGCGCAGGACGCCGCGCGGGCGCTGGACCTCGCGCGCCGCGACCGGGCCGAAAGCGAATCGCAGGCCGATCTGCGCCGGCGCGCGTATGAGCGGCGCCAGTCGCTCAGCGAACGCGGCGTCGGCACCGAGGCCACGGTCGAAGAGGCCGAACTGGCCTGGGCCGCCAGCCGCGCCGCCGTCATCGCCCGCCAGCAGGCCGAGGCGCAGGCCGAGGCCCGCGTCGCCAGCGCGCAGACCGCGCTGGAGCGTCAGCGCATCACGCTGGCCGAGGCCGAGCGCCGGATCGCGGACACCACCATCACCGCCGGGTTCGACGGCGTTCTGGGCGCCACCAATGCGGTGGCGGGCGGGCTGGTCGGCCCCAACGAACGCCTCGCCTCGGTGGTTGACGTCTCGGCGCTGGAGGTGGCGTTCCGGCTGTCCACCGCGCAGTATCTGCGGCTGATCGACGCCGAGGGCGGCCTGTTGCCCGCCCGCGCCGAGGTGGCGTTGGAGATGGGCGGCACCGAGATCACCTCGCCCGCCAGCCTCAGCCGCGCTGCACCCTTGGTGGGCGAGGGGCAGTCGGGCCGGGTGCTCTATGCCGCGATTGCCGCGCCGAGGGGCTTTCGCCCCGGCGATTTTGTCACCCTGCGCATCACCGAGCCGCTGCTGGACGGTGTGGCGCTGGTGCCCGCCGCAGCGGTCGATGCCGAGGGCGGGGTCCTGCTGCTCGGCCCCGAGGACCGGCTGCAGGCGGCGACGGTCGAGGTGGTGCGGCGGCAGGGCGACCTGATGCTGATCCGCGCGCCGCAGATCACCGGGCGCGAGATCGTCGCCGCGCGCAACCCGCTGCTGGGCGAGGGGGTCCGCATTCGCCCGCAACGCGAGACCGGGGCCGAGGCCGCGCCACAAGCCCCCGCGCCCGAACTGGTCGCGCTGGCGCCCGAACGGCGCGCCGCGCTGATTGCAAGGGTCGAGGGCAACACCCAGATGCCCGAACCCGTGCGCACCCGCATTCTGGCGCAACTGGAACAGGATCAGGTGCCCGCCCGGCTGATCGAGCGAATCGAACAGGGCGGCACCCGCCCGCAGGGGGGCTGAGCCATGTCCCGCGAACGGCTGCTGCGCATCTCGGCCCTTGGCTTGTTTCGCTATTTCACCCGGCACCGCACGGCGGCGAACCTGCTTTTGGTGCTGATGCTGGCCGCCGGGGTGGCCGCGCTGCCCCGGATGCGGGCGCAGTTCTTTCCCGATGTCATCATCAACACGGTGACGGTCAGCATCGCCTGGCCCGGCGCCGGGGCGGCGGATGTCGATGCGGCGATCATCCAGTTGGTCGAACCGGCGCTGATGGCGGTCGAGGGCGTGGCCTCGACCACCTCGGTTGCCGCCGAGGGCCGCGCGCGCATCACGCTGGAATTCGAGCCGGGCTGGGACATCGGGCAGGGCGCCTCGGACGTGCAGGACGCAGTGGATTCGATCTCGTCGCTGCCCGCCGATGCCGAAGACCCCCGCGTCGCGCGTGGGAACTGGCGCGATCAGGTGACCAATGTGGTGATCGCCGGGCCGGTCGGGCTGGAGCAACTGGCGCTCTATGCCGATGAATTCGTCGCCCGGTTGTTCGCGCAGGGCATCACCCGTGCCACCATCCGCGGCATTGCCGCGCCGCAGATCGAGGTCGAGGTCGCCTCGATGCGGCTGGTGCAGCATGACGTGACACTGGCGGCCATCGCGCAGGCGATTGCGACCGAGGTCGCCGCCGATCCGTCGGGCGATCTGTCGGGCGGCGGGACGCGGGTGCGCACCGGCACCGAGCGGCGCGACGCCGACGCGCTGCGCGCCATCGTGCTCCGCTCGATGCCCGATGGCAGCACGCTGACGCTGGGCGATGTGGCGACGGTCACCGCGCTGGCCATCGACCGCGATCGGGCCTATTTCGTCGGCGACGCCCGCGCGATGGTGGTGCGCATCGACCGCAGTGAAAGCGGCGACGCCATCGGCATGCAGGCCACCGTGCAGCAGGCCGCCGACGACATGGCGCTGACCCTGCCCGAGGGGGTGCGTGTCGAACTGGTCAACGCACGGGCCGAGGCGATTTCGGGGCGGCTGAACCTGCTGCTGCGCAATGGCGCGCAGGGGCTGGCGCTGGTGCTGCTGTTGCTGTTCCTGTTCCTCAACGCCCGCACCGCGCTGTGGGTGGCGGCGGGGATTCCGGTCAGCATGCTGACCGCCGTCGCGGTGATGTATGCCACCGGCATGAGCCTGAACATGATCTCGCTCTTTGCCCTCATCATCACCTTGGGCATCGTGGTCGATGACGCCATCGTGGTGGGCGAGCATGCCGATTACCGCTATCGCACGCTGGGCGAGGCGCCCTTTGACGCGGCCGAGAACGCGGCGACGCGGATGGGGATGCCGGTGCTGGCGGCCTCGCTGACGACGATCATCGCCTTTGGCGGGCTGGTGGTGATCGGCGGGCGCTTTGGCAACATGATCGCCGATATTCCCTGGACGGTGATCGCGGTGCTGATCGCCTCGCTGGTCGAGTGTTTCCTGATCCTGCCCAACCACATGGCGCATGCGCTGGCGGGCACGGCGCGGCAGCGCTGGTATGACCTGCCCTCGCGTCTGGTGAACCGCGGGTTCGACGCCTTTCGCCGGGTCGTCTTTGTGCCTTTCATGTGGCTGGTGATCCGCGCGCGCTATGTGATGCTGGCCGGGTTGCTGGTGCTGATGGCGATGAGTGTCAGCGCCGTCTTGCGCGGTGATGTGGCCTGGCGGTTCTTTGCCTCGCCCGAGCAGGGCACCTTGAGCGGCAATTTCGTCATGAGCCCCGAGGCGACGCGCGCCGATACGCTGGCCATGCTGCGCGAGGTGCAGCGCGCGGCGCAGGATCTGGCGACCCGGCTGGAAGCCGAGCACGGCGAATGGCCGATCGCCTCGGCGGTGGCCGAGATCGGCGGCAATGCCGGGCGGCCGCTGGCGGCGGCGGAAAACCGCAGCGCCGACCAGTTGGGGGCGATCACCATCGACCTGATCGGCGCCGATCACCGGCCCTATTCCTCGTTCGAATTCACCGCGATGCTGCAAGACGAGGTGCGCCGCCTGCCCTTGCTGGAAGAGCTGAGCTTTCGCTCGTTCGGCTCGGGTCCGGGGGGCGATTCGCTGTCGGTCGATCTGATCGGCACCGATGCCGAGACGCTCAAGGCCGCCGCCGAGGCGCTCAAGGCGCTGCTGGCGCCGTTCCCGCAGGTGACGGGGCTGGAGGATTCGCTGGCCTATGACAAGGAAGAGCTGGTGCTGGAGCTGACCCAGCAGGGCCTCGCGCTGGGCTTTTCGACCGAGGCACTGGCGCGCG
The DNA here is from genome assembly GCA_937907485.1 of uncultured Paracoccaceae bacterium. Taxonomy (GTDB): domain Bacteria; phylum Pseudomonadota; class Alphaproteobacteria; order Rhodobacterales; family Rhodobacteraceae; genus Pararhodobacter. Next base: position 5,020 of record CALESR010000253.1, read on the forward strand.
AATTGCGCCAGCGGCTCAGCGGCATCGAGGCGGCGACCTTTCCGGACGGGCTGCGCTCGGCCTCGATCCGGGTGGTGCTGCCGCAGGCCGAACGCGCCGCCGATTTTCTGGAAAACACCCTGCTGCGCAGCGCGGGCGGGCGTTATCTGCCGCTGGGCGACGTGGTGCGGGTCAGCGCGCGGCAGGGCTTTTCCAGCATCCAGCGCGAGAACGGCCTGCAACTGGTCACCGTCAGCGGCGTGCTGGACGAGGGCGACGCGCAGGCCGCGCGCGACCTGCTGGACCAGCTTGAACACCAGATCCTGCCGCGTCTGGCCGAGGATCACGGCATCACATGGCGGCTGTCGGGCCTGTCGCAGCAGGAAAACGAGTTCCTGTCCGACGCGCTGCTGGGGCTGATCGCCTGCCTGACGGCGATTTATCTGGTGCTGGCCTGGGTGTTTTCCAGCTGGCTCAGGCCGCTGGTGGTGATGTCGGTCATTCCCTTTGGCCTGATCGGGGTGATCTGGGGCCATCTGCACTGGGACATGGCGCTGAGCATGTTTTCGGTGGTCGGCCTGATCGGCATGGCGGGGATCATCATCAACGATTCCATCGTGCTGGTCTCGACGGTGGATCAATACGAGACCGAGCGCGGCTTGCTGCCCTCGATCGTCGATGCCGCCTCGGACCGGCTGCGGCCGATCCTGTTGACCACGGCGACGACGGTGTTCGGGCTGGGACCGCTGCTGTTCGAGCGCTCGAACGACGCGCAATTCCTGCGGCCAACGGTGGTGACGCTGGCCTATGGGCTGGGGTTCGGCATGCTGCTGGTGCTGCTGATCGTGCCGGCGCTGCTGGCGATGGGGCATGATTTCGGCCGCATGGCGGTCTCGCTGCGCCGGGCGTTCCGGCTGCGCGCCGGGCGGGTCGGGCCGGGGCTGCGGGCGCTGCCCTGGGTGGCGGCGGCGCTGGTGGCCACGGGCTTTGCGCTGACGCTGGGCTGGGTGCTGGTCAGCGGGCAGGCCGGGCCGCTGACCGCGCTGACCGGCGGCGGCGCCGGGATGGCGGCGGCGATGGCGGGGTTCATGCTGCTGGTGGTGCCGGGTCTGGCGCTGCTGTGGCTGGCCGGGGCGCTGATGCTGACCCGGCGGCGCAAGGCGCCTGCCGCAGCCCCGGCGGCGGACTGACCTCAGTTCTCGCCGGTGCAGCCGCGCGCGGTCATCATCCGGTCATCCCCGAGGATGGTAAAGGCCAGTTCCGCCCGGTCGATGCTGACCGCCGCACCGCCCGCCGCGCGCACCCGCGCCCGCGCCACCAGTTGACCGCCCTCGCGCCAGCTGCGCTGGTCGGTCACCCGCAGCCCGGTGCCGGGCAGTTCAAGGATCAGGTGCTCGTCACCGCCCAGATGCGGCAGGGTCGCGCGCAGGGTCAGTTCGGCGCCGCGCGTGGCGGGTTCCAGCCGACAGGTCGCCGCCGACAGCCCGGCGCGCTCGGCCGGTTCCGCGCGCCGTTCCAGCGCGTCCGAAATCCGCGCATCCGGCCCGCCGCTGCCGCGCAGCGCGCCCGAGACCGACACATCCGCCGGAACGCAGGTGTCCCGGCAGACCCCCAGCGCCAGCGACCCGATCAGCGCCACCGGCCGCGACGGATCGCGCGGCGTGATCTGCATCGGCAGGATCAGCTCGTCCTCATAGCCATAACTGACATAGCCGTTCTGGCTGAACACCTCGGGCGTGGGCCAGATCAGGCGCACGGACTCGAGGTTTTGCGACGCCGACCAGTCAAAGACCGGCGCAATGCCCGCCTCGCCCGGAATGCGCCAATAGGTGTGCCAGCCGGGCTGCATCTGGACATGCAGCGCCGCCATCCGCTGCCCGCCGCTGGCCTGCCAGCCGGGCAGGATCTCGGCCCGCAGGATCGGGCTTTGCGCCTGCGCCGGGGCGCCAAGCAACAGCAGCGCGGCGATCAGGCCACGAAGCGGGACGGAGTTCAGCGGGTTCAGGGTCATGCCGCGATCCATAGCAGAACCCGCCCGTTGCAAAAGTCACAAAACGGCGAGACCGCCGCGCGCGGCGCCTTGGCTTTTGCCGCGGCACGCCCCACATTGGGCCTGTCCCCATCCGGTGCGCCCCGCCATGAGCTTTGATCTGACCGGCAGCCTGTTGATCTCGACCCCGGCCATGGGGGATCCGCGCTTTGCCCGCAGCGTGACCTATCTGTGTGCGCATGGCCCGGACGGCGCCTTTGGGCTGGTGCTCAACCGGCCCTTGCCGCGCCTGCGGCTGCAAAAGGTGCTCGACCAACTGGGCATTCCGCTGGGCGAGGCGCCGGGCACCGCGCCGGTGCTGGCGGGCGGGCCGGTGGAAACCCAGCGGGGCTTTGTGCTGCATACCGGCCTTGCCGGGCATGACGACGGACAGGCGCTGCCCGGTGGTCTGGTGCTGAGCGCCTCGCTCGACATCCTGCGCGCGGTGGCGCGCGGCGAGGGGCCGGCGCGCTGGCTGCTGGCGCTGGGCTATGCCGGCTGGGGGCCGGGGCAACTCGAGGCCGAGATATCGCAGAACGCCTGGCTGACCAGCGCCGCCAGCGAGGCGCTGATCTTTGACCCTATCCCCGGCGAGCATCAGTGGAACGACGCCCTGTGCGCAATGGGGATCGACCCGCTCAGCCTGTCGGCGGTGGCGGGGCGGGCCTGAGGCCCCTCACGCTCAGGTCTGCTCGGGCAGCGCCTCGGTGATTTCGCGCAGATCGTTGAGCAGGTCGAGCAGGTGCTGCATGCGCTCAGGGCCAAAGGCTGTCTCGATCTCCAGCCGCGAGACCTCGGACTGCACGACGAGCGAGTCGAACAGCGCCTGCCCGGCCGGGGTCAGCGTGACCATGTGGCGCCGCGCGTCGGTGCATTCGACCGGGCGCAGCAGGCCACGTTCGCCCATCGCCCGCAGGATGCGCGTCAACGAGGGCGGCAGGATCACGCAGCGCTGGCACAGCGTGCCCGCGTCCAGCGGCTCGCCATCGGCCAGCGCGCGCAGCACCCGCCATTGCGGCAGCGAGAGGTCAGCGGCATCGGCGTATTTCTTGAACCGCCGCATCGTCGATTCCCGCGCCCGCAGCAGGGCCACGGTCAACGAGCGTTCGTAATACTCCTTGCCCGACTGGATGCCCGTGGGCAGCGGGTGGTTCGCCTGTGCAACATCTGTTTTCATGCGGTAATAATCCGCCGCGCGACCGCAAAAGCAAGGAAATTCTCCTGCGGTGTTGTGCCGCGCCTTGGGCGGCCTGCACGCGGGATTTGACGCATTGCCGCGCCTGCGGCAGACTGCCCGCATTGCACCTGACCTTTTGCCCTGTCCCGTTCAACCCCGGAGCCCTTCATGTCCTGGAGCGATTTTACCGGCGCCACCAAGGCCGCCGTCATTCTGGCCGTCCTCAGCGTGTTTGTGGCGGTGACCACCCTCAGCACCTCCAGCCTCAACGGCGTGCGCAGTTGCTCGTTCATGGATTTCGGCGCGCTGGGTTTTGGCGCGGCGGCGGCGGTGGTGGGCCTGCTCGTGGTGCTGAACCCCGGCACCGGCGCCAACCCGATGCTGAACCGCGCGATCGGCGGGGCGGCGCTGCTGGTCGGCCTCTGGCGCGTGGCCTATGGGCTGGGGCTGGTCGGCGGGCCCTGCTGACCCCTTTACCGCGCCTGCGCAGGGGCTTATACGCGCCTGCATGCGGTTCTGGTCCCCGATCATCGGTCGAATTAGCAGCCCGGCGCTCGTCTGAGTTGCCGGGACACAGGCGTATGGCCCCGCCGCGCGCCCCTTGCCAGACCCAATTCACCGATTGCTGCACCGGAGACCCGCCATGTGCGCCGAGACCCCCGACTACAAGGACACGCTGTTCCTTCCCGAAACCGATTTCCCGATGCGCGCCGGTCTGCCCCAGCGCGAGCCCGAATGGCTGGCCCGTTGGGACCGGCTGGACGTTTACGGCCAGTTGCGCGCCAAACCGGGCCGCACGCCGTTCACGCTGCATGACGGCCCGCCCTATGCCAACGGCCATCTGCACATCGGCCATGCGCTGAACAAGACGATCAAGGACATCATCGTGCGCAGCCATCAGATGATGGGGTTCGACGCGCGTTATGTGCCGGGCTGGGACTGCCACGGCCTGCCGATCGAATGGAAGATCGAGGAAGAATACCGCGCCAAGGGGC
>CALESR010000254.1 GCA_937907485.1 uncultured Paracoccaceae bacterium
AACCGAGACGCCCGAGGCGGCGCTGGCACGACTGTGGATCGAGATGTCGGAACGAGGGGATTGAGGGTTGGATGTCGAGATGGCGCTAATTGGTGCAATAGATGCGCCCAACAGCGCCAGAACGACTCATTTGACGAAATGGCAAAATGTCGCGCCGACGAGCACTCTGCGCGCAGGAGACGACGCGGGCATCACCGCGCGTAAAGGGAGGGGCATATGGAATTCCTGACAACACTGTTTGGCTATATCGACAGCCTGACCTGGGGGTGGTCACTGATCCCCATTCTGGTCGTGTTTGGTGTCTTCATCACCATCATGTCCGGCTTTGTGCAGGTCGAGTTCTTCGGCCGCATGTTCCGCGTTCTGTCGGGCAAGAACCAGAACTCGGACCCGAATGCGATCAGCGCGCGCGAGGCGCTGCTGGTTTCGGTCGGAGGCCGGGTCGGCGGCGGCAATATTGCCGGTGTCGCGGTGGCGATCACGCTGGGCGGGCCGGGCGCGGTCTTCTGGATGTGGTGCATCGCGCTGGTCGGCATGGCGACCAGTCTGGTCGAGTGCACGCTGGCGCAGCTTTACAAGCGCACCGACGGTGCGCACAGCTTTCGCGGCGGCCCGGCGGACTACATCCGCCGCGGGTTGGGTGCCAACTATAACTGGCTGGCGATCGTCTATGCCGTCTGCCTTCTGGCGGCCTTTGGCCTCGGCTTCAACGCCTTTCAGGGCAACACCGTGGCGGGTGCCGTGCAGGATTCGCTGGGCATCGACCGCATCGTGACCGGCGCCCTGCTGGCGGCCGTCACAGGTCTGGTGATCTTCGGTGGGATCAAGCGGATCGCCCGCGCCGCCGATATTGTGGTTCCGGTCATGGCGCTGGGGTATCTGGGTCTGGCCCTCGTCATCGTGCTGATGAACATCGGCGAAGTGCCCGGTATGATCGCCCGCATCGTCTCGAGCGCCTTTGGCTATGAAGAGGCGATCGCCGGCGGTATGGGTGCGGCGATCGCGCAGGGTCTGCGGCGCGGGCTCTTCTCGAACGAGGCCGGTCTGGGATCGGCGCCCAACGTGGCGGCGACGGCGCTGGTGCGCCACCCGGTCAGCCAAGGGATCACGCAATCCTTCTCGGTGTTCATCGACACCATCCTGATCTGTTCGTGCACGGCTTTCATCATCCTGCTGGGCGATGTCTATGTGCCGGGTGCGGCGGGTGTGGACGGCGTGGTGCTGACCCAGCAATCACTGGCTGGCCATCTGGGCGAATGGTCGCGCTATGCGCTGACGCTGGCGATCCTGCTCTTTGCCTTCTCGTCGATCATCTACAACGTCTATCTGGGTGAAAACGCGCTGGCCGCGATCACCGGGTCCAAGACGGCGCTGATGGGGCTGCGGGTGCTGATTCTGGGGCTGGTCTTTCTGGGGGCCGCGGCACCCGGTGCGACCTCGGTGTTCTTCTTCTCGGACCCGATGATGGGTATTCTGGCGCTGGTCAATCTGGTGGCGATCCTGATGCTGTTCCCCGTCGCGATGCGGGTCGTCAACGACTTCCGCACGCAGTTGAAGGCCGGTGTCGCGCGGCCGATCTTTGACCCGGCGCGCTTCCCCGATCTGGATCTGGACCGCGAGGCCTGGAACACCGAGCGCTGGAAATGACAACGACAAAGGGCCGCCTCGCGCGGCCCTTTGCCCCATTCCGGGCAGGGTGTCCGGCACAGCGGAGGCAGGAATGACAGCCGACCAGCGAATCGAAGAGGACAGCCTGGGCACGATGGTACTGCCGGGCGATTGCCTCTGGGGCATCCACACCCAGCGCGCCATCGAGAATTTCCCGATCTCGGGGATCCCGCTGTCGCATTTCCCTGAATTCGTGAGGGCGTTGGCCTGGGTCAAGAAGGCCGCAGCGCTGACCAATCTGGCGCTGACTGTGCTGGACCCGGCCAAGGCTGCTGCCATCGTCGCCGTCTGTGATGAGATCATCGACGGAGCGCATCACCAACATTTCCGCGTGGACATGATCCAAGGCGGCGCCGGAACCTCGACGAACATGAACGCCAACGAGGTCATCGCTAACCTCGCGCTGCGGCGGATGGGTCACGCGTCGGGTGACTATACCCATTTGCACCCCAATGACGACGTCAACCGCTCACAATCAACGAATGACGTCTATCCGACGGCGATGCGGCTGGCCATTGTCAGCCAATGCGCACCGTTCCAGCAGGCCCAGAGGCGGCTTTCGGCCGCGTTCAGCGACCGCGCCGAGGCCTTTGCCCCTGTGCGCAAGATCGGCCGAACCCAGTTGCAGGACGCGGTGCCGATGACTCTGGGACAGGAATTCGCCGGTTTCGCCGCCACGCTGGACGAGGATGTCGAGATCATCGGCCGTCTGTCGCAACTGCTGCTCGAGGTCAATCTGGGCGGCACGGCCATCGGCACGCGCGTCAATACACCCGCAGGTTATCCCGAACGCGCCGTGGCCGAACTGTCGCGGGTCTCCGGGCTGCAGGCAAAGCTGGCGGCGAACCTGATCGAGGCCTCGTCCGACGCGGGCGCCTATGTCACCTTTTCTGGCACGCTCAAGCGGATTGCGGTCAAGCTGTCGAAGATCTGCAACGATCTGCGGCTGTTGTCCTCGGGCCCGCGCTCGGGCTTCAACGAAATCCGGCTGCCCGCGGTGCAGGCCGGATCGTCGATCATGCCGGGCAAGATCAACCCGGTGATCCCCGAGGTGGTCAATCAGGTGGCCTTTCAGGTCATCGGCAACGACTTGACGGTGACGATGGCCGCCGAGGCCGGGCAATTGCAGCTCAACGCGATGGAGCCGATCATCATCCTCAACATCCTGCAATCCATGCGCATCCTGATGCAGGCGATGGATACGCTGGCCGAGCGGTGCATTCTGGGCATTGAGGCCAATGTCGCGATATGCGAGGGGGCGCTGGAGAACAGTCTGGTGCTGGCGACGATGCTGGTGCCGCATCTGGGCTATGCCAATGCGGCCAAGATCGCCAAGACGGCGCTAGCCAATGGGCAAAGCGTGGTTGCGGCGGCGGTCGATCTGGGCTTTGGCACGCCCGAAGAGATCGGCGCATTGCTGGCGCGCTGACCTGCCTAGGACACGGGCACGGCATCACCCGCTGCGGGCCCTCAACGCCGCGCGGCCAGCCAATCGGCCATGCGGAACAGCGACTCACGGCTGGCCTCGCAATACTCCATCGCGCGCAGATAGCCGTGGATCAGGCCTGCGCCCGGATCGACGTCGACCGCCACGCCCGCAGCGCGCAGGGCCTCGGCGTAAGCCAGCCCGGAATCGCGCAAGGGGTCGTTCTGCGCCACCGCGATCAGCGCGGGCGGCAGGCCCGCATGGCTGGCGGCCAGCAGCGGCGCCACGCGCGGGTTTTGCAACTGGTCGCCCGCATACATTGCGTTCACCACCTCCATCCCGCGCCGCTGCAACAGCGGGGCTTCGGCGTTTTCCACCATGCTGGGGCGCGTGAGGTCAAAGTCGCAGGCGGGATAGATCAGGAGTTGCCCGACCAGCCGCACCGGCCCGCCGCGCAAATCCAGCGCCATCGCGGCGGCAAGGTTCCCTCCGGCACTGTCGCCGCCCACGCTGAGGCGCGCCGGGTCCACCCCCAGCATCGCCGCATTCGCCTGCACCCAGTGCGCCACCGCGACGCATTGATCCAGCGCGGCGGGAAAGGGGCGCTCGGGCGCCAAGGCGTAGTCGACGCTGACCACGGTGTGCCCGGCCCAATCGGCCAGCCGCGCGGTGATGTCCCAATGGGTTTCCGGCGAGCCCTGCAGCCAGGCACCGCCGTGCATGTAGATCAGGCAGGGCTGCATCCCGTCGCCCTTGCGAAACACCCGCACGCGCACAGGCCCGGCAACACTGTCGATCCAGTGCTCGGTGCTGCAATCCACCCCATCGGGCGTCGGCAGGCGCATGGCGGCGGCGATGCGTTCGAACATCGCGCGGCGGTCGGCGGCGGTGGCGCCGGCGGGCAAAGTGGCCCAGCGGCTGTTCCATTGCGCCAGAAACGGCTCCAGTTGCGGGTCGATCATCGGGGACTCCGGGGGCAGATCATGGGATGGGTCGCGCATCGCCAGCCGCAGCACCGACTGCACCGCTTGTGCGCGCAGCCGGGCCTGTCCGGCATCGGCGAACAGGTCGGTGCCAAAGCTGAGGCCAAAGCTGGGACGGTTCGACACGTTGAAGAAGGACAAGGCGCTGATGTGCCAGTGAAGTTCCAAGGGCGTGATGTCGGCGCGGATCGCGCCTTCAGCCTGACCGCGGGCGCAGATATCAGCCAGATGCGCGATGGCGCCGGCGTTCACGCGCTCGATCAGCCCCGAGGCGCGCAGGTGGGCGGCGTTGTGGACGTTCTCGATCATCACCAGCCGGATGAAATCGGGGTTGGCGCGGTGGTGGTCAAAGGTGAATTCCACCAGTCGCCGCAGGGCGGACAGCGGGGCCAGGTGGTCCAACCTCAGACGCGCCTCACCGGCCCGCACCCGGGCATAGGCAGCTTCGAGGACCTTCAGATACAGGCCCTCCTTGTCGGTAAAGTAGTAGTAGATCATTCGCTTGGAGGTCTCGGTCTCGGCCACGATGTCCTCAATCCGCGTCGAGGCATAGCCCGACCGCGCAAAGACCCTTGTCGCAACCTCGACGATGGCGCGCTGCACGCCTTCGGGGTCCTGCTTCCAGTTTTGCCGACCGCCCAGATCACCCATGAGTGCCACTCCCCTCAACTTTGAACCTAGCCGAACATTTTCTTTGACACAATGAACTAATGGTTACATTGTTCATGACATCCCAATCGAGTCGCCCCATGTCCGTCCTGCCTGCCCCGCACGCCCCCACTCTTGCCCGCGCCCTTCGCGTCGGGCTGATCGGTGCGGGGATCTCGGCCTCGCGCAGCCCTGCGATGCATGTGACGGCGGGAAAGTCGCTGGGGCTGGACCTGACCTATGACCTTATCGACACCGACACTGCCGCCTGGCAGGGCCTGCCGCTGGACAGCGTGCTGACCCGGCTGGAAAACGCGGGCTACGCGGGCGTCAACGTCACCTTCCCCCACAAGCGCGCGGCACTGGCACTGTGCGATACCGTCGCCCCCTCGGCCGCAGCCGTTGGCGCCACGAACACCATCGTTTTCCAGAACGGTCGGCGCATTGCGCACAACACCGACTATTCCGGCTTTGCCGCCGGGTTCCTGGCCGGGATCGGCGGGCGCGACCATGCGACGGCGCTGCTGCTGGGCGCGGGCGGTGCCGGGGGTGCGGTGGCGAATGCTCTGGTCGATCATGGGGTGAGGCTGCTCTTCGTGCATGACACCGACAGTGCCGCGGCCGTGAATCTGGTGGCGGCAATCACCGAACGGCTGGGTCCGGGGCGCGCGCAACTGGCGGGGGATCTGCGCATCGCCGCTGCCGCCGCCGACGGCATCGTCAACGCTACACCGGTCGGCATGGCGAAGCTGCCGGGCTTGCCTCTGGACCCCGCCCTGATCGAGCCGCGGCATTGGGTGGCCGATATCGTCTATGTGCCGCTGGAAACCGAATACCTGCGGACGGCCCGCGCGCTCGGCTGCCACGGCATCGACGGAAGTGGCATGGCCGTCGGTCAGGCGGTCGCGGCGTTCCAGCATTTCACCGGGCTTTTGCCCGATGCGGCCCGGATGCGGGCCACTTTCGACAGCCTCGGCTGACAAACGACGACGCAACGGGAGGAGACCCTGCGAATGACCCTTAAGACCCTGCTGGCGACATCCGCCATTGCCCTGACCCTGACCGCTGGTGCCGCCAGTGCGCAGGTGGTGGACCTGATCTATTCCGACACCGTCGCGGAAACCGACATCCGCACCACCCTGCTGCGCCGCGAGTTCGGCGAGTGTCTGGGCGACGGCTTCAACTTCCAGTCCTATCACGGTGCTACCCTGTTCGCGCAGGGCACCGAACTGACCGCCATGCAGCGCGGCAATCTGGACATGGGCAACCTGGCTATCTTCGACTTCCTCAACCAGGTGCCCGAAACCTCGATCCTGGGCGTGCCCTTCCTGTTCCGCGACTATGCCCATATGCGCGCGACCTATGACAGCGACGTTCTCGACGGCCTGCTGGCCTTGATCGAGGAGCGCGTCGGCGTCAAGATCCTGGCGTTCCCCTATATCGGCGCGCGGCATCTGTCATATATCGGCGACCGGCAATACATGACCCCCGCCGATCTGGCCGGTGTGCGGTTGCGCATGCCGGGTGGCGAGGGCTGGCAATTCGTCGGCACCGCAATGGGGGCAACCCCGGTTCCGGTGGCGTTCACCGAGCTTTACACCGCGCTGCAGACCCGCACCGTCGATGCGCAGGACAACGGGTTCCCGGCGACTCGTTCGATGCGCTTTGACGAGTTGATCACCCATATGGGCCTGACCAGCCACCTGATCGCGGCGAACGAGTTCACCATCTCGCTGGAAAAGTGGAACAGCCTGACCGCTGACCAGCAAGCGCAGGTCCAGACCTGCGCCGACCAGTTCGAGGCCGCGCTCGATGCCATCACGCTCGAGCAGGAAGCCCGCCTGCGTGGCGAGTTCGAGGCGCAGGGGATCGTGGTCTATGAACCCGACAATGCCGCCTTCCGGTCGCATGTGTTCGAGGTTTACCGCAACTCGCCCTATTCGGCCGACTGGCCCGCAGGGCTGCTGGACGCGATCAGCGCGCTGTAAGAAGGCAGGGCGCGGGGGCTTTTGCCCCCGCGCCGCTGTCTGGGGGAACGCCATGTCACGCCTGAATGCCGCCATCGCCCGGCTGCAAGACGCCGCCGGGGTCATCGCCGCCCTGCTGCTGGCCTCGGTCTTTGTGGTGTTCCTGCTGCAGATTTTCTTTCGCTATGTGTTGGTCATGCCGGTGGGCTGGACGGTGGAATGGGTGACGATCGCCTGGGTCTGGGTGATCCTGTTCGGTGCCGGTTTTGCCCTGCGCGACGCCGAGTTGCTGCGGCTCGACGTCGTCTATCTGGCGGTGCCGCAGGGCGTGCGGCGGGTGTTCGACGTCATCACGGGGCTGGTCTGCGCGGTGATCCTGGCCTGGACGCTGCCCAAGTGCCTTGAGTATGTGCACTTCATGCGGATCGAGCGCACCGCCTATCTGCGTTGGCCGTTCCACTGGGTCTTTGCCATCTATGTGCCCTTTGCGCTGGCGATGATCGCCCGTTGCCTGTGGCAGGTCGCCCGCGCGCTGGTGCCTGCGTTGACCAAGGGTGCCCGTCATGGTTGATCCCTTTACCCTTGCGATGCTGCTGATCGCCGCGATGGCGGTGATGGGGCTGCCGATCGGGCTGTCGATGCTGTCAGGCAGTTTCGTCTATCTGCTGGCGCGCGGCCTCGACCCGTCGCTGGCCGCCGAGACAATGCTGCAGGGGCTTTACAACGGCTACACGTTGCTGGCGGTGCCGCTGTTCATCCTCGCCGCAGATATCATGAATGTGGGTTCGCTGGCCGACCGGCTGCTGGGCTTTTGCCGCGCGTTGGTCGGGCGGTTTCGCGGCGGGCTTGGGCATGTCAATGTGGTCTCCAGCCTGATCTTTTCCGGCATGTCGGGGTCGGCCGTGGCCGATGCGGTCGGCATGGGGCGCGTCATCATCAACCTGATGACCAAGGACGGCCAGTATACCCCGGCCTATGCCGCCGCGCTGACCGCCGCCACGGCCACCATTGGCCCGATCATTCCGCCTTCGATTCCCATGGTCCTCTATGCGCTGGTTTCGGGGCAATCGGTCGGCTATCTGTTCGCGGCGGGAATCCTGCCCGGTCTGCTGATGGCGCTGGTGATGGGGATCACCAATGCTGTCATGGCGCGGCGGCGCAACTTTCCCGTTGACGAGGCCACGCCACTGCGCGCCCTGCCCGGCATTACAGCCCGCGCCCTGCCCGCCCTGATGTTGCCTGTGATCCTGCTGGGCGGGATTTACGGCGGTGTGATGACCCCGACCGAGGCCGCCGCCGTCGCTGCTGCCTATGCTCTGTTCATCTCGGTCGTGCTGTATCGATCCGTCAGCCTGCGCGCCTTTGCCGGCACGCTCGTCAGCGGCGCACGCTCTACGGCGTCGGTGGGCCTGCTGATCGCCGGGGCGCTGGCCTTCAACTATGTCATCGCGCGCGAGAATATTCCGGCGAGCGTCTCGTCGATGCTGAACGCGATGGACCTGTCGGCCGTCGGCTTTCTGATCGTCGTCAACCTGCTGTTTCTGGTGCTGGGCTGCATTCTCGAGGCCGGGGTGCTGCTGCTCATCATCACACCCATTCTGATACCCACGGCGCAGGCGCTGGGGATCGATCTGGTGCATCTGGGCGTCGTTCTGGTGGTGAACGCGATGATCGGCCTGATTACACCGCCCTATGGGTTGCTGTTGTTCATCGTCAGCGGGCTGACGCGCCAGCCCATGCTGGCCGTCGCGCGCGAGTTGATGCCCTTCATCGCCGTGCTGATTGCCGCGCTGGCCTTCCTGACCTTTGTGCCGGATTTCGTACTCTGGCTGCCGCGGTTGCTGGGCTATACCGGCTGAGTGGCAAAGGCCGCCTGCCCGTCGGCAAAGACCGCAATCACCAGCGGGCCCTGTAGCGGCATCCATTCGCTGTGGCGGTGGCTGGGGCGTTCCAGCGTGACGGTCGTGACGCCGGACGGCAGGACCGCGCCATCGAGGCACAGCCAAAGAAGCGCTGCGTCTGCGGTCCAGCCGATCGTCAGCGATATCTGACCTTCGCCTGCATCGCTTGTTGACAGATGCAGCACCGGCTCCGGCGCTCTGCCCGTCGCGGCGGGGGCAGGCGGCGGGTTGCTGCACTCCGGGGCGCGCGGCGGCGGGATCCGGCGCGAGCCGGTCGCTTCGAAGGCCGCGGCCAGCGCCAGCAGCGCTGCATCCCCGCCCGAGCGCCCGGCAAAGGTCAGTCCGGCAGGCATGCCTTTGCCCGCCATCACCCCCAGCGGCACCGTCACCGTCGGCACCCCCAGATGCCGGATCGCCAGATTGCCATTCGCCACCCAGACCCCGTTGCGCCACGCCAGATCGGCCGAGGCCGGGTTCACATCGGCATCGCTGGGCCCGACATCCGCAACGGCGGGGAACACCACGGCATCGAGGCCCAGCCGGTCCATCCAGTCCTCGAGGTCGATACGGCGGGTTTCTTCCAGCCCGCGCAGCCCCTCGGCCAGATGCGGGATGGCGCGGAAATCCTCGCAGGGATGGGCGCGGGCATGGGCGGGATAGGTAGCGATATCGTCGTCAAAGCCGGTATAGCGGTCGGGCAGGGCACCCTGCGGCCTCGGGAAGATCGTCGCGCCATCAACCTGTGCTAACCGGTTCAGCCGGGGGTCCGCGTTGCAGCGCAGGAAATTGTCCCATGACCAGACGGAAAGATCGACGATCTCGCGCTTCAGATACTCAGGGCTGACCAGCCCACGGCTGGCGATGGTCGGCGCTCCGTCCCGGTCGCCCTCGTAATTGCTGACCATCGGGAAATCCGTCAGCACGACCTCGCCACCTGTCGCCTCGATGGCGCGGCGGGCCTCATGCCACAGCGCGACAATCTCTGGATGGGTCTGGATGCGCTGCCCGGTGCTGCCGCCTATGCCCGTGCCGGTGCCTGCCCCAGGGTCGGCGTTCAGATACATCGCCGGAATGCCCAGCCGCTTGCCGGCCAGTGAGGGGTCTTGGGCCAGAGCGGGAAACGACGCGGGTCGCCGCGTCGAGGGGGGGGCAATCGCCACCCACTCCTGCGCGCGCCAGAAATCGCCGTCCACGCGGGGATCATCGACCACCAGCACATCAAGCAGCACCAAAAGGTCGGCCATACTGCGTGTCTGTGGCACCACCACATCCATCGTCGGCACCAGCGGCCAGTTGCCCCGCACCGAGATCATCCCCCGGCTGGGCGTATAGGCGCAAAGCCCGTTGTTGGCGGCAGGCGCGCGGCCTGAGGACCATGTCTCCTCGCCCAGACCAAAGACGCCGAACCCCGCAGCCGTCGCCGTGCCCGAACCGTTGGAAGACCCTGAGCCAAAGGCCGCCGTCAGCCAGTCGGCTGAATAGGGGCTTTCGGCCCGTCCATGCAACCCGCGCTGCATGCCGCCGTTGGCCATCGGCGGCATCGTCGTCAGCCCGATCAGCACCGCCCCAGCAGCGCGCAGGCGTTCGATGGCGAAACTGTCCTCATTGGCGATCAGCCCGGCAAAGGCGGGCGAACCCGCATCGACCGGCAGACCCCGCGCCTTGTAACTCCCCTTGGCGGTGAATGGGATACCGTCGAGCGGGCCGCGCGCGG
>CALESR010000255.1 GCA_937907485.1 uncultured Paracoccaceae bacterium
CCCGCGCTCCGCCCCATCGACACCCTGACCCTGCACCGGCAGATCCTGACGCAACTCTCCGCCGCGCCGCTGGCCGAAGACCAGCTCTTGCGCGACCTCGACCTGCCCGCCGCCGTCGTCGCGCCGGCCCTCCTGTTCCTCGAACTTGATGGCCGTGTGCTGCGCCAACCCGGCGGGCTGCTGGCCCGCGCCTGACGCCTCCGCGACGGGCCTGCCCCGTCCGCCGGTCGGGGCAAATTCACCCGGCAAAGCGCCGGATATCGCGGCCGATGGCACCCCGCCGCAACCCTCGGGCGATGGCCGACCCAATCCGCCGATTGACAACCCCCCCCGTTCGCCCCCATCTAGGCGGCGCAGCCTTGGCTGCCCGCCCCGCGGATTTCTGCGAAAGGGCGTTCACAATCAGAGGTTTGCATGGCTGTCGTTGTCGTCGAGTCCCCCGCCAAGGCCAAGACCATCGAGAAATATCTTGGCCCCGGCTTTCGGGTCTTCGCCTCGTTCGGCCATGTGCGCGACCTTCCGGCCAAGGATGGCTCGGTCGATACCGACCACGATTTCGACATGACCTGGGAGGTCGCGGCGGATTCGAAAAAGCACCTCAAGGCGATTTCCGACGCGCTGAAAACCGACAACGACCTGATCCTCGCCACCGACCCTGACCGCGAGGGCGAGGCGATTTCGTGGCATCTGACCGAGGCGCTGTCGAATTCGCGCGCCATCAAAAAGGACACGCCGGTCAAGCGCGTGGTCTTCAACGCCATCACCAAGACCGCTGTCACCGAGGCGATGAAGGCCCCGCGGCAGGTCGACATGGAACTGGTGCGCGCCTATCTGGCGCGGCGCGCGCTGGACTATCTGGTCGGCTTCAACCTGTCGCCGGTGCTCTGGCGCAAGCTGCCGGGCGCGCGCTCGGCCGGGCGGGTGCAGTCGGTCTGCCTGCGGCTGATCGTCGAGCGCGAGATGGAGGTCGAGGCCTTTCGCGCCCGCGAATACTGGTCGGTGACCGCCACACTGACCAACCCGCGCGGCGCAGAATTCAGCGCCCGGCTAACCAGTCTGGGTGGCAAGAAACTGGACAAATTCGACCTGCCCACAGCGCAAAGTGCCGAAATCGCCGTGCAGGCCCTGACCTCACGCGACCTTTTCGTGCAATCGGTCGAGGCCAAGCCCGCCAGCCGCAGCCCCGCCGCGCCCTTCATGACCTCGACCCTGCAGCAAGAGGCCAGCCGCAAATTCGGCATGGGCGCCAAGCAGACGATGTCGGCGGCGCAGCGCCTCTATGAGGCCGGCCACATCACCTACATGCGGACCGACGGCATCGACATGGCGCCCGAGGCCGTGCAGGCCGCGCGGGCGGAAATCGAAAAGCGGTTCGGCAAATCCTATGTCCCGCCGACGCCGCGCCTCTATAAGAACAAGGCCAAGAACGCGCAGGAAGCGCATGAGTGCATCCGCCCGACCGACATGGCCGCCGACCCCGACAGCCTGCATCTGGCCGAGGGCGACCAGCGCAAACTCTATGAACTGATCTGGAAGCGCACCATCGCCTGCCAGATGGAGGGGGCGCGGCTGGAGCGCACCGTGGCCGAGATCGGCAGTCGCGACCAACAGGTCGGGTTGCGCGCCACCGGGCAGGTGATGCTGTTCGACGGCTTCCTGAAGGTCTACGAGGAGGGCCGCGACGAGGATGGCGAGGACGAGGGCCGTCTGCCGCAATTGTCCGCAGGCGAGCCCACCGCCAAAAAGGCGCTGACCCCTGAGCAGCACTTCACCCAGCCGCCGCCGCGTTACACCGAGGCGACACTGGTCAAGCGGATGGAAGAACTGGGCATCGGCCGCCCCTCGACCTATGCCAGCATCGTCACCACGATTCAGGAGCGCGGCTATGTCCGCAAGGACAAGAACCGCCTTCTCCCTGAGGACAAGGGCCGGCTGGTCACCATCTTTCTGGTGACCTATTTCCGCAAGTATCTGGAATACGATTTCACCGCCGATCTCGAAGACCAGCTCGACGACATTTCCGCCGGGACGCGCGATTACAAGGACGTTCTGGCCCGGTTCTGGCGCGACTTTTCCGCCGCGCTGGGCGAGACGTCCGAGTTGCGCATCACCGAGGTGCTGGAAAAGATCGACGAGGTTCTGGCGCCGCATCTCTATCCGCCGCGCGAGGATGGCAGCGACCCGCGCATCTGTCCGACCTGCGGCAAGGGTCGGCTGAACCTGAAAACCGCGCGCTCGGGCGGGGCCTTCATCGGCTGCACCAGCTATCCGGAGTGCCGCTATACCCGCCCCCTGTCCGGCGACGAGGGCGAAGGCGAACTGTCGGGCGACGGCAAGCTGTTGGGCGAGGATCGCGGCGACCCGATCCGGCTGAAGACCGGGCGCTTTGGCCCCTATGTCCAGCGCGGCGAGGCGACAACCGAGGCGCCAAAGCCGCCGCGCGCCAGCCTGCCCAAAGGCTGGGCGCCCGATACGCTGGACCTTGAGCGCGCGGTGGCGCTGCTCGACCTGCCGCGTCTGGTCGGCCCCCACCCTGAGGACGGCGCGGCGGTCGAGGCCGGGATCGGCCGCTTTGGCCCCTACGTCAAACACAACACCACCTATGCCAATCTGCCCGAGGTCGACGAGGTCTTTACCATCGGCATGAACCGCGCGGTCGAGGTGCTGGCCGCCAAGGCGCTGCGCGGCCCCGGACGGGGCGCGGCGGCGGCTCCGCTGCGCGAATTGGGCGAGCATCCCTCGGGCGGGCCGGTGCAGGTGATGCCGGGGCGCTATGGGCCCTATGTCAAATGGGACAAGGTCAACGCGACCCTGCCCAAGGAAATGCCACCCGAGGCCGTGACGCTGGAACAGGCCCTGACGCTGATCGCCGCCAAGGCAGGCGCATCGCCAAAGGCCAAGGCCAAGGCGGCGGCCAAGCCAAAGGCAGCTGCGAAACCCAAGGCGGACGCCAAGCCGAAGGCAGCGGCCAAGCCGAAGGCAGCGGCCAAGCCGAAGGTGGCCAAGCCAAAGGCCGAGTGACCGCTCAGAACCCGCGCCGGATGAACCCCACCCGCGCCAGCAGCGCCCCCAGCCGCGAGATCGGCTGGCCGGGCCGCACCTGTTGGCCGCGGTCGATCCAGCCCTGAATCACCCCGTCCAACTGCGCCGCCAGCCGCCGGTCCAGCACCACCACGCCGTTTTCCATGTCATGCACGAAACTTCGCTGGTTCAGATTGGTCGAGCCGACAATCGCCAGCCGCCCGTCGATGACGATCAGCTTGGCGTGCAGCAATTGCGGATAAGGGTCGAAATCGAAGAACCGCACCCAGTCGCCAAAACGGTTGGCAAAGTCGCGGTTCAGCCCGGTAACCATGAAATCCGTCGCCTCGCGCACCCGCACCGTCGTCACCACATCGACCCGCACCCCCCGCGCACGGGCGCGCAGCAGCGCGGCCTCCAGCGGCGGCGGCAGGTTCAGATAGGGGATCGCCACGCGGATCGACTGTTGCGCGGCGTCGATCAGCCCCGCGTAATAGGCCTCTTGCGCCTGCCCGTCGGAAAACGGCACCGACAGGAAATGCCGCATCATGCCCTCCTCGACACCCGGCAAGGCGGCCGCGCCCTGCACCGGCCGCAGCGTCTGGCTGTCGTGGTCGCGGTGCCACAGCGCCGCCATATGCCCGACGATCGAACGCACCGCCCGGTCATCGTTCAGCGCGATCTCGAAATCCTGATAGGTGGTGAAACCGCCGGTCAGCCGGGTCTGGCTGACGTCATACTGATGCAGCCACGGCTGCGCCGACAGGTCGCGCGGACTGTCAAAGAAATAGCCCTCGTGGATATTGCGCCCGCCCAGAATGGCAACCGAGCGCCTCGGTTGGCGCGCCACGGTGGCAAACAGCTTGACATGCGTCACCCGGTGCAGGCGGCCCAACTGGCCGTCCAACCCCTGCGCCGCGCTGGCGGGCAGGTGAAAGGGCTGGATCTGCACGTTGGGATAGCGCGCAGCCAGCCCCTCGAACAACTGGCGGTCGGTGGCGGTCAGCATCACCTCGGAGACCAGAATGCGCACCAAAGTCCCGCGCGAGGCATGCCACGCCAGCATGCGCGCCGTCAGATAGCCGGCGAAATCGGCGTTCAGGTTCAGATAGGTGACATAGATCAGGTCAAGCTGCGGCGCGGCGCTGAAATCCAGCGGCATCTCGGCGTTCCCGGCCAGCAACGCCTCGCGCGGCAGCGCCCGCCCGGTCAGCGCCTCGACCCGCGCGTTCAGCGCGTCCAACCCCTGTTCCAGCAGCCGCACCGGCCCCATCGGCAACGGGCAACTGGCCGCCAGATCGCCCGTCGCCATGAAGGCCCGCTCCAGCGCATCGCCTCCCGCCGCCGCGCAGGTCCGCCCCGCCGCATCGAGCCGCGCCACCTGAGGCCGCGCCAGATCCTCGCGTTGCAGATGCAGGCTCCATGATGGCCGACCGCCCGGCGTCACCGTCAGCGTGCAGTCTTGCGTCGCCGGGTCGAGGTCGAGCCAGCTTTGCCCGCGCTCGCCCGACTGAAGGTGCAAGGTGACGGGCTGGCCGGCACGCGACCACATCGGCGGCGAAACCTCGCCCTCGACCGCGCGCACCCGCACCCCGGCGTCACAGGTCGCGCTGACCCACCACGCACCCCGCCCCTGCGGCAGAAAGGCCAGCGACACCCGCCCCGCCCCCTCGGCGGAAAAACTCGCGCTGTGCTGCCCCTCGGCCGGGCCGTCCTGCGACAACGCCAGCCATGTCACCAGATGCGGGCCCGCCACCGGCGGCGCAACCGGGTCCAGCCGCAGCCCCTCGTTGGCCGAGGGGGCGCAGGCCGCCAGCGCCATCAGCGCGATCACCCGGATGATATGTGCCGCCATGTCCGCCGCTCTGCCCAACGCGCACAGGATAGACTGCGCGGCGCGGGGTGCAAGGGGCCGCGCCGGGGCGCCAGATTGACTTCGCCGCAGCGCCGCGTCACAAACAGGCGCGCGCAACGTTCGAGGGACGACATGCAGAAAATCTATGGTTCCGCCGCCGAGGCCCTTGAAGGGCTGCTCTTTGATGGAATGACCATCGCCTCGGGCGGGTTTGGCCTGTGCGGCATTCCCGAATTGCTGATCGCGGCGATCCGCGACTCAGGGGTGAAAAACCTGACCGTCGCCTCGAACAACGCAGGCGTTGACGGCTTTGGTCTGGGCCAGTTGCTGACCACCCGTCAGGTCAAGAAGATGATCTCCAGCTATGTCGGCGAGAATGCCGAATTCATGCGCCAATACCTCAGCGGCGAGCTGGAGCTGGAATTCAACCCGCAGGGCACCCTGGCCGAGCGCATGCGCGCCGGTGGCGCGGGCATCCCCGGCTTCTATACCAAAACCGGCGTCGGCACCGTCATTGCAGACGGCAAGGAACACAAGGATTTCAACGGCCAGACCTATATTCTGGAAACCGGGCTGGTGATGGATCTGGCGATCGTCAAGGCGTGGAAGGCCGACACCACCGGCAACGCCGTGTTCCGCAAGACGGCGCGCAACTTCAACCCGCCCGCCGCGACCTGCGGCAAGGTCTGCGTGCTGGAGGTCGAGGAAATCGTGCCCGCCGGGTCGCTGGACCCCGACACCGTCCACCTGCCGGGCATCTATGTGCACCGGCTGATTCAGGGCCAGCACGAGAAACGCATCGAGCAGCGCACCACGCGTGCCGCCTGACGCCTGACTGGGGGCCCGCCGTGACATCGCCCTATGCCGATCTGCCGCCGCGCGCCTTTTGGCGCAGCGCCGTGGCCGGGCGTGGCGGCGCGGCCCCGGTCGACCTGTGGCAGCCGAAATTCGCCATCTCGCCGCAGGCGCGCATCGTCACGGCGGGCAGTTGCTTTGCCCAGCATGTCGGACGCGCGCTGAAACAGGCGGGGTTCGCGGTGATGGATACCGAGCCCCTGCCAGCGGAAATCCCCGACGCCGTGGCCCAGCGGTTCGGCTATCGGCTCTATTCGGCGCGCTATGGCAATATCTACACCGCGCGCCAGCTCTGGCAGTTGATCCGCGAGGCGCGCGGCAAGATGACCCCGGCCCTGCCGGTCTGGCAGCGCGACGGGCGCTTTTTCGACGCCCAGCGCCCCGGCGTTGAACCCGACGGGCTCGACAGCCCCGATCTGGTGCTGGCCCACCGGGCCGAACATCTGGCCGCCGTGCGGCAGGCCTTTGGCCGCGCCGAGGTGCTGGTCTTTACCTTCGGCCTGACCGAGGCCTGGCTGCACCGCGACACCGGCACCGTCTATCCCACCGCGCCGGGCACCGTGGCGGGCGACTTTGACCCCGAGGTCTTTGCCTTTCACAACTTCGACATGGCCGAGGTTCTGGCCGATTTCGAGCGTGTGCGCAGCCTGTTGCGCGCCCGTAACCCGGACATGCGCTTTCTGGTGACCGTCTCGCCGGTGCCGCTGACCGCGACGGCCTCGGGCCAGCATGTCGAGGTGGCGACGGCCTATTCCAAGGCGGTGCTGCGCGCCGTCTGCGGCACGCTGGTCGCGCGGCACGACGATGTCGATTATTTCCCCTCGTATGAAATCATCACCTCACAGGCGGCGCGCGGGCAGTTCTATGACGCCAACCTGCGCAATGTGACCGAGCGCGGCGTCGAGACCGCGATGCGGCTGTTCCTGCAGGCGCAGGGCATCACCCCGCCGCTGGCCGGGGCGGAACCGCCCGCCGCAGGCGCCCGTGTCGGTGAACCCGGCGCCGAGGTGGTCTGCGAGGACGCGCTGCTCGAGGCGTTCGCCCGATGATGCGGCTGGTGATCCTCGGCAATTCGCATATCGCGGCACCGCGGCTGGCCTGGACTGAGATGGCCGCACGGCATCCCGGCGTCGAGGTCCGCTTTTTCGGCGGGTTGCAAACGGTGCTGGCGGCGATGACGCTGGATGCACAGGGCCAGTTTGGCCTGCACCCGGGCGCGCAGGTCAGCGACCACGACCGCGCCAAGACTCTGGACCTGTTCGGCGCGCTCAGTGTCGATCTGTCCGGCATCGACGCGCTGGCCTTCTGCGGGTTGGACTGGGGCATCGACGAGATTCTCGCGCTGACCGATGCGTTTGACATCGACGGGCTGATCGAGAGCGGCGCACCGCGCCACCTGTCGGCCCGCGCCTTTGACGCCTTTGCCCGCGATGTGGCGCAGCGCTCGCTGCCGGATGTGGTCTGGCAAGGCTGGCGCGGCCGCAAGATCCTGATGCCGCGCCCCTTGCCGCCAACGCGGGTGCAAGACAGCGACAGCGACTGGGCCGAGGCCTGGCGCCGCGTCACTCCGCGGGGCATGGGCAGGGTGATGCAGCGCTACCGCGACCTCTTTGCCGAGGGTGCGGCGGCGCAGGGCTATGGCCTGTGCTATCAACCCGCGGCCACCCTGACCGCACAGGGCCTGACCGAGGACCGCTACAACCAGTTGCCGCCGAAATTCGGCAACCTGAAACTGCCGCGCCGGGCGGATGACCGCGTGCACATGAACGCCGGGTTTGGCGCGCTCTGGCTCGACAGCCTGATCGACCAACTGGCGAGCGCCGCCACGGATGAACCCACACTCACCGAGATCACTGGAGGATAAGATGGCCTGGGACCGCAATCAGATGGCCGCCCGCGCGGCGAAGGAACTCAAGGACGGGATGTATGTGAACCTCGGCATCGGCATTCCGACGCTGGTGGCGAACTATATCCCCGAGGGGATGACCGTGACCCTGCAATCGGAAAACGGCATGCTGGGTATTGGCCCCTTTCCGACCGAGGATGCGGTCGACCCCGACCTGATCAACGCCGGCAAGCAGACGGTGACGGCGCTGCCGCACACCGCCTATTTCGACAGCGCGACCTCCTTTGCGATGATCCGCGGCGGCAAGATCGCCATGGCGATTCTGGGCGCGATGGAAGTGGCGCAGAACGGCGATCTGGCCAACTGGATGATCCCCGGCAAGCTGGTCAAGGGCATGGGCGGCGCGATGGACCTTG
>CALESR010000256.1 GCA_937907485.1 uncultured Paracoccaceae bacterium
AGCAGCGGGTTGCCGTTGGAAAACAGCCGGTTCACCGCATCCATGCCCAGCGCCATGCGGATCGTGTCGGGGCGGCGCCAATCCTGATAGCGCTCCAGCACGTCGGGGGCGGCGATGTCCTCGCCGCGGCGGTGGGCGAGGGTCAGCACCTCGGCCAGCGCCGCCACGTCGCGCAGGCCCAGATTCAGCCCCTGACCGGCGATGGGATGCACGCCATGCGCCGCATCGCCGACCAGCGCCAGCCGCTCGCCGACGAACCTCTCGGCCACGGTCAGCCGCAGCGGATAGGCAAAGCGCGGCCCTTCCAGCGCGATCGCCCCGAGGAAGCTGCCAAACCGCGGCCGCAGCACCTCGAGATAGGCGGCATCGTCCAGCGCCATGATCGCCTGCGCGGTGGCGGTGCGCTCGCTCCAGACAATGGACGAACGGTTGCCCGGCAACGGCAGGATCGCCAGCGGGCCGGGCGGCATGAAGAACTGATGCGCGATACCCTCATGTGGCAAGTCATGCGCGATGGCGCAGACCAGCGCGGTCTGGCCATAATCATGGCCCCAGCGTTTGATCCCGGCACGGTGCGCCACCGCCGAATCGCGGCCGTCGCAGCCCACCAGCAGGCGGCCGCGCAGTTGGCGCCCATCGGCGAGGGTCACGCTCACGCCCTGCGGCCCGGCCTCCTGCGCCACCACGCTGGCGCCCGAGTGCAGGGTGATGCGCGGCTCGGCCTGCATCGCGGTCAGGAAGGCGGCATAGAGGTGGCGATCCTCGACCATCTGGCCCATCGCGCCTTCTTCGATCTCGGCAGCGTCAAAGCCCAGGAACAGCGGCAAGGCGCCCTGCCCGGCATGGCCCTGCGAGGCGCGGATGCCAAGGATCGGCTGCGCCCGGGCGCGCAACCCAGTCCACAGGCCCAGCGCCTGCAACACCCGCACCGAGGCCAGCGCCAAGGCATAGGCGCGCCCGTCAAATTCGGCTTCGGCGCGGGTCTGCGCCGGGCGGGAGTCGATCACCGCCACCCGCAGCCCCCCCTTGGCCAGCGCCAGCGCCAAGGCCGGGCCGTTCAGCCCGCCGCCCACGATGAGAATATCGGCATCCTGTGTCATGCGCCCAGTATGCAAGCGCGGGCGGGATTGTCCATGCGGCGCCTGCGCGCTAGCCTCGGCGCGCAATCACGGGGGGCTGGCATGAGCGAAAACTGGCGCAGCATGGGCGCGGCGGAACTGGGGCGCGGGATCGGCGCCGGGCGGATCTGCCCGGTTGATCTGACGCAGACCTTTCTGGCCGCCATCGACAGCCACCCGCACCGCGACCGCATCTTTGCCCGGATCATGCGCCAACAGGCGCTGGATGTGGCAGCGGCGGCGCGCGGGCGGGCCAAGGCAGGGCTGCGGCGCGGAATGCTCGACGGGGTTCCGGTCAGTTGGAAGGACCTCTTCGACACCGCCGGCGTGGCGACCGAGGCGGGCAGCGCGCATCTGAAGGGCCGAATCCCCACGCGCGATGCGCTGGTGGTCGAGCGGTTGACAGCGGCCGGGATGCCCCCTCTGGGCAAGACGCACATGACGGAGCTGGCGTTTTCCGGCCTCGGCCTGAACCCGGTGACCGCGACGCCGCCCTGCATCCATGACCCGGACCGCGTGCCGGGCGGCTCGTCCTCGGGCGCGGCGACCTCGGTGGCCTGGGGGCTGGCGCCGGTGGCGATCGGCTCGGACACCGGCGGCTCGGTGCGCATCCCCTCGGTCTGGAACGACCTCGTCGGCCTGAAAACCACCGCCGGGCGCATCCCGTTGACCGGGGTGGTGCCCCTGGCCGAGAAATTCGACACCATCGGCCCCCTGGCCCGCACTGTCGAGGATGCAGCCCTGGCGTTCGGCCTGCTCGATGGCACCCCCGCGCCCGATCTGCGCGGCGCCTCGCTGGCAGGGACGCGGATGGCAGTGCTCGAGACGGTCGCGCTTGATGACCTCGACCCCGTGGTGGCGCAGGGGTTCGAGAGCGCGCTGCAGCGGTTGTCAGCGGCCGGGGTGGCGATCAGCCGGATCGCCCTGCCGCAGGTGGCCGAGGCGATGGCGCTGGCCGGGGTGCTGTTCGGCGCCGAATGTTACGGCATCTGGGGCGAGATGCTGGAGAGCAACCCCGCCATCGTCTTCCCGCCCGTGCTGGCGCGGTTTCGCAGCGGGGCCGAGTACAAGGCGCATGACTATGTCCGCGCCTGGCGACGGCTGGATGTGCTGCGGGCCGAGTATGCGGCGGCGACGGCGGGGTTTGATGCGGTGCTGCTGCCCACCGCGCCGACGCTGCCCGAGCGCATCGACCGCCTGACCGCCGACCACGCCCATTTCGCCGCCTTCAACCTGAAAACGCTGCGCAATACAAGGATCGGCAACCTGATGGGCGTCTGCGCGCTGACCTTGCCGACCGGCGTGCCGACGACCGGCCTGTCGCTGATGGCCAAGG
>CALESR010000257.1 GCA_937907485.1 uncultured Paracoccaceae bacterium
TCAGGGGGGTGAGGCCGCAGGCCGAGGGGGGCGCGAGCGCCCCCCTGACCCGGCCGACTGCAGCGCAACGGGAAAGGCGAGGCGATGGAGTTCGATTATGTCATTGCCGGCGGCGGATCTGCCGGCTGTGTGCTGGCCGCCCGGCTCAGCGAGGACCCGGCCGTCACGGTGTGCCTGCTCGAGGCCGGCGGCGACGGGCGGGATGCCCTGATCCGGGCCCCGGCGATGGTGGCGGCGATGGTTTCGGGTCGCCCTCGCATCAACAACTGGGCGTTTCGCACCACGCCGCAGCCCGGTCTGGCCGGGCGGCGCGGGTTTCAGCCGCGGGGCAAGGCGCTGGGCGGCTCGTCGGCAATCAACGCCATGCTCTATGTGCGCGGTCAGCCCGGTGATTACGACGGCTGGGCCGATCAGGGCGCCGAAGGCTGGGACTGGGGCGCCGTCCTGCCCTATTTCCTCAAGGCCGAGAACAACCAGCGCGGCGCCTCGGGCCTGCATGCCGCGGGTGGCCCGCTGCAGGTGGCGAACCAGTCGGCGCCGCAGCCGATCAGCCATGCCTTTGTCGAGGCCTGCGCCGAGGCGCAGATCCCGCCGAACAGTGATTTCAACGGCTCGCGGCAGGCCGGGGCCGGGCTGTATCAGGTCACCCAGTTCCACGACGGCCCGCGCCGGGGCGAGCGCTGTTCGGCCGCTGCCGCCTATCTGCATCCCGTCATGGGGCGGCCCAATCTGACGGTGCTGACCCGCTGTCTGGTCGAAAGGCTGCAGATCACCGAAGGCCGCGCCACCGGCGTGATCCTGCGCCGGGGTCGTCAGCGTTCGGTGATCGGCGCGCGGCGCGAGGTGATCCTCAGCGCCGGGGCCTTTGGTTCGCCGCAGATCCTGATGCTGTCGGGCATCGGCCCGGCGCAGGAGCTGGCGGCGCAGGGCATCGCCGTGCAGCACGATCTGCCCGGCGTCGGGCAGAACCTGCAGGATCATCTGGATTACATCCTCAGCTACACCTCGCCGCGCAAGGACGTGGTCGGGCTGAACCCCGGCGGCCTGCTGCGGTTGCTGCGCGCCGGGTTGGACTGGCGCAAGACCGGCAAGGGCCTGTTCGCCTCGCCGATGGCCGAGGGCGGCGCCTTCCTCTGCTCGACGCCGGACGTGGACCGCCCCGACCTGCAGTTCCACTTCGTCATCGGCATCGTCGATGACCACATGCGCCGCCTGCATTGGTCGAACGGCTTTTCGTGCCATGTCTGTGTGCTCAGGCCCCATTCGCGCGGCTCGGTCGGGCTGGCCTCGGCCAATCCCGGCGCGCCGCCGCGCATCGACCCCGGCTTTCTGTCCGATCCGCGTGACCTTGCGACCCTCAAGCGCGGGGCGCGGATCATGGAGCAGGTGCTGGCCGCCGAGCCGCTCGCGCCCTGGCGGGGTCGCATCCTCTATCCGCATGACGGCAGCGACGCGGCGCTCGAGGCCGATATCCGCGCCCGCGCCGATACGATCTATCACCCCGTCGGCACCTGCCGGATGGGGCAGGACCGGCTGGCGGTCACCGACCCGCAGCTCAGGGTGCACGGCATTGCCGGGCTTCGGGTGGTCGATGCCAGCGTGATGCCCAGCCTCATCAGCGGCAATACCAACGCGCCGACGATCATGATCGCCGAACGCGCCGCCGACCTGATCCGCGGCATCACCACGCCGACGCCCTGACCCTCTCGCCGTGCCCCACGGCCACCGGCCCTGGCCCCGGGCCCCTTCTGGCCCGGCGGCGCGGCGAGCGGCCCCCGCCTGCGGGGGGGCCCGAGCCGCGCCGGCCTAGCTGTCCAGCAGCCGCAGCGCTTCCTTGCGGGCAAAGGACTTCAGCCCCGCGCCATGCTCGGCCATCCAGCTCCGCGTCAGGTCGGGGTCATGGCGCGACAGGTCGCGCAGCCACCAGCCGACCGCCTTTTGCATGAACCAGTCGCGGTCGGACACAAAGCCCGCCGCCCAGCCCAGCACCCGCAGCCGCACCGCCTGCTCCTCGGGTTTGGGGTTGGGCAGCCGCGCCCAAGGCAGCGTCATCACCAGCGCGGCGCGGCGGGTCCACATGTTGGGATGCTGGGTCCAGCCCTCGACCTGATCCAGCCGCGCAGGGTCGGCCATCAGCCGCCGACCGCCCGCCGCCGCGGCATGGTCGGCCACCGCCCAGCCCTCGAACCCCTCGGCCCATGTGGCGATCAAGGCCCAGACCGCGGTATCGTCGGGCTTGATGCGGGCCTGTGTCAGCAGCTTCGCCGCTGCCACCATCGCCTCGTGAATGCCCGACTGCCACAGCCCGGCGGCCAGCGCGACCCGGCCTGCCACATCGGCCCCGGCCCGCCACTCGGCCACCAGCGCCTCGATCTGCGGCACGGCGATCCCCAGATAGGGCCGGTCGACCTTGTGATAGGCGCGCATCTCGTCGGCGCGCTCGGCATCGGCCAGCGAATACAGCGCCGCCAAGGCGGTATCCGGGGTCACACTCGCGTTCATCGGCACTCGCTCCTTGCAGGTCGGGCGGCGGCCTTGCCGCGCGCCCTGCCCTATTCCACCGTCACCGATTTCGCCAGATTGCGCGGCTGGTCCACATCGGTGCCGCGCGCCAGCGCGGTGTGATAGGCCAGCAACTGCGCCGGCACCGCATAGACGATGGGCGCCAGCAGGTCCGGCACCGACGGCATCACCAGACTGCCCGCCATGTCGCCGGCTTCCTCGATCCCCGCGCGGTCCGAGATCAGCACCACCTGCCCCTGCCGCGCCTTGACCTCGTGCATGTTCGACACGGTCTTGTCGTAAAGCGCATCGCGCGGCGCCAGCACGATCACCGGCATCACCTTGTCGATCAGCGCGATCGGCCCGTGTTTCAGCTCGCCCGAGGCATAGCCCTCGGCGTGGATATAGCTAAGCTCCTTCAGCTTCAGTGCCGCCTCCAGCGCCAGCGGATACATCGTGCCCCGCCCGAGGAACAGCACATCGCGCGACCCGGCCAGACGGCGGGCCAGCGCCTCGACCTCGGGCTCGCGGTCGATGGCCTGCGCGACCAGACCGGGCAACTGGCGCAGCTCGGCCAGCCTGACCGCCATTTGCGCCGGGCTCAGCCGCCCGCGGTCCTTGGCCGCCTTCAGCGCCAGCAGCAGCAGCACCAGCAGTTGCGCGGTGAACCCCTTGGTCGAGGCCACCGAAATCTCCGGCCCGGCGAGGATCGGCAAGGCCACATCGGTCTCGCGCGCGATGGACGAGGTCGGCACATTGACCACCCCCACGGTGCGCCCGCACTGGCCCTGCACATGGCGCAGCGCCGCCAGCGTGTCGGCAGTCTCGCCCGACTGGCTGACGAAGATGCACACGCCCTTGGCGCTGACGACCGGCTGGCGATAGCGGTATTCCGAGGCAATATCGGTTTCCACCGGGATGCCCGCCAGTTGCTCGAACCAGTATTTCGCCACCTGCGTCGCATAATGCCCGGTGCCGCAGGCCACCATCGTCACGCGGTCGCAGTCGGTGAAATCCACCGTCTCGGGCAGCGCCAGTTGCGTGCCGTCGACCGACAGGTGAAAGTTCAGCACCCCGCCCAGAACCGACGGCTGCTCGGCGATTTCCTTGGCCATGAAGTGCTTGTGGCCGCCCTTGTCCACCCGCGCCTGATCCAGCCGGATCAGCGTGACGGGCCGGTTGACCCGGTTGCCCGCGCGGTCATGGAACGTCGCGCCCTGCCGGGTCAGCACCACCCAGTCGCCCTCTTCCAGATAGGTCACGCGGTCGGTCATCGGTGCCAGCGCGATGGCGTCCGAGCCCAGATACATCTCGCCCGTGCCATGCCCGACGGCCAGCGGCGAGCCCTTGCGCGCGCCGATCATCAGGTCTTCCTCGCCGTCGAACAGGAAGGCCAGCGCAAAGGCCCCCTCCAGCCGGTCCAGCGTCGCGCCCACGGCCTCGACCGGGTCCATGCCGCCATCCATGAAACGGCGGGTCAGGATGGCAATCGTCTCGGTGTCGGTGTCGCTCTCATGCATCAGCCCGGCCTCGGCCAGCTCCTCGCGTAGCGCGCGGAAGTTCTCGATGATGCCGTTGTGCACCACCGCCACCGGGCCCGAGCGATGCGGATGCGCGTTGCGCACCACCGGCTCGCCATGCGTGGCCCAGCGCGTGTGGCCGATCCCCGCCTTGCCGGGCAAGGGGTCATGCACCAGCAGGTCGCTCAGGTTGATGAGCTTGCCCACGGCGCGGCGGCGGTCCAGTTGCCCGCCATTGACCGTGGCAATCCCGGCCGAATCATAGCCGCGATATTCCAACCGCTTGAGCGATTCCAGAATGAGCGGCGCAACCTCGTGGTTGCCCAGTACACCAACAATGCCGCACATGCTCAGGCCTCTTTCTTGGTGGTTTTCAGCGCCCGCAGCCGCGCCATCAGTCGCAGCGCCAGCCCCGGTCGGGTTTCTTGCGCCGGACGCGACAGCGCCAGCGCGCCGTCCGGCACATCTTGGGTAATCACCGATCCCGAGCCGGTCATCGCATCATCCCCCACCCGCACCGGCGCCACCAGCATGGTGTCCGAGCCGATGAAGGCCCGCTTGCCGATCACCGTGCGGTGCTT
>CALESR010000258.1 GCA_937907485.1 uncultured Paracoccaceae bacterium
GAATGACCGAGACCCCCGCCATCGTCGTGAACGGAGTGTCCGGTCGCATGGGCCGGATTCTGGTGCAGGTGATTGCCGCCAGCCCGCGCGCCCGGCTTGCCGGCGCGCTGGAGCGCCCCGGCCATGCCTGGATCGGTCGCGATCTGGGCGAATGCCTGGGGGGCTCACCGAACGGAGTCATCGTCAGCGATGATGCCGCTGCGGCACTCGCAGGCGCACAGGCGGTGGTTGATTTCACCACCCCGACCTCGAGCGTGGCGTTGGCGCGCGTCGCCGCAGGCTCCGGCGTGGTGCATGTGATCGGCACCACAGGCCTCGGCCCCGAGGATCTGGCGGCAATCGGCGAGGCGGCGAAAACCGGCACCATCGTCCGGGCCGGCAACATGAGCCTCGGCGTCAACCTCTTGACCGCGCTGACCCGCAAGGTCGCGCAGGCGCTGGACGCGGATTACGACATCGAGATCGTCGAGGCGCACCACCGACACAAGGTCGATGCCCCTTCGGGCACTGCCTTGATGCTGGGGCAGGCCGCGGCGGCAGGGCGCAGCGTGGCGCTCGATCAGGCGGCCGTGCGCGCCCGCGATGGCATCACCGGCCCGCGCGAACGCGGCAGCATCGGCTTTGCCGTGGTGCGCGGCGGCGACATCATCGGCGAACATGACGTGATTTTTGCCGCCGACGGCGAACGCATCGTGCTGCGCCATATCGCCACCGATCGCTCGGTCTTTGCCCGCGGCGCCCTCAAGGCCGCGCTCTGGGCGCAGGGCCGCGGCCCCGGCGAGTATGACATGGCCGCTGTTTTGGGCCTCTGACCTACCGTCGCCCCCTTCTTCTTGCCGCTAAGACTGATCGCCAGCGCTCACCAGCCCTGCGGTTGGCACTCGTAAGCGATGTAAAGCGGATGCTTGGGGTGCCCGGCCTTGCTCAGGCCCAGATGCAGCAGCGGGCGCCCGGTGGCGCGCAGCAAGGCCTCGACCGCGCTGCCCCTGCCCAGATGCGCGCCGTGCGCGCCCCAGGCACAGACCACCGAATCGGCCCAAAGAGCCCCTTCGGCAATCGCCGCGTCATTGGCGGGACCGACCGGATCGGCCTGCGCGCGCATCACTCTGGGGTCTGTCGCACGAAAGGCAAAGATGTTGCAGACCCGAAAGCCACCAAAGCCCAGCGCCCGCGCCCGGCGCTCGCAACGCTCGACGGTGGGGTCGTTCTGCACCTCGGTCGCTGTCGAGGGGTTGAGCATGACGAAGAGCACCCTGCGGCCTTGGGTATCCCAGATCCGGGTCAGCGCATAGCGATACGCCTCGCAGGGCGAATAAACGGCGGTCGAGGGCGCATCGCCCTTGGTGTGGCTGCGGGTAATCATGGCCCTGTCTAGCGCTCTGCCGCCGCTCCGGCCAGTGCTGGCGGCGCCCCGAAAGGGAGTAATTGGCGCAGGGTGATGGGGGCTTTTGTCGGGCTTCAAGGGCGGATAGGGTCGGCCCCCCGATTGCAAGACAAGGCCGCCCAAGTGACCCAGACCACCGAGATTCGCATCGCCCGCCAGATTGCCGCCGACATCGCCGCGCGCCCGGATCAGGTGGCGGCCGCCGTGGCGCTGCTGGACGAAGGCGCCACGGTGCCCTTTGTCGCGCGCTATCGCAAGGAGGCGACCGGCGGTCTCGATGACACCCAATTGCGCAATCTGGCCGAGCGGCTGACCTATCTGCGCGAGATGGAAAGCCGGCGGGCGGCGATTTTCGAATCTGTCAGCCAGCAGGGCAAGATGACCGATGATCTGGCCAAGGCCATCGCCGGGGCCGAGACCAAGTCTGTGCTCGAGGATCTGTATCTGCCGTTCAAGCCCAAGCGCCGCACCAAGGCGATGATCGCGCGTGAAAACGGGCTGGAGCCTTTGGCCGAAGCAATTTTCGCGGACCGGGCGGCCGACCCCGAGGGGCTGGCGGCGGGTTATCTGTCCGAGGCCGTGCCAGAGGTGAAGGTGGCGCTGGAAGGCGCGCGGGAAATCCTCGCCGAGCGGCTGAACGAGGATGCGCGGTTGAAGGCGCAGCTGCGCGCTCACATGGCGCAGGTGGCGCGGCTGACCTCGGAGGTAATGGCGGGCAAGGAAGGCGAGGCCACGAAATTCGCCGATTATTTTGCCCATTCCGAGAGTTTCTCCGGGGTGCCCAGTCACCGGGCGCTGGCGATGATGCGGGGGCGCAACGAGGGGTTTCTGGCGCTCGATCTGGCGATCGAGCCCGAGGCGGCGCCGGGCGAGTCCACCGCCGAGCGGATGGTCAAGGGCGCATTGGCCGTCGGGCGGGCGGGCAAGGGCGATCTGTGGCTGGCCGGGGTGGCGGGCTGGGTCTGGCGCATCAAGCTGCGGCTGAGCCTGACCATCGACCTGATGGGCGATCTGCGCGAGCGCGCCGAGGCCGAGGCGATCCGGGTTTTCGCCCGCAATCTCAAGGATTTGCTGCTGGCGGCCCCGGCAGGGGCCAAGGCGGTGATGGGCCTCGATCCCGGCATCCGCACCGGGGTCAAGGTCGCTGTGGTGGATGCGACGGGCAAGGTGCTGGAAACGGCGACGGTCTATCCCTTTCAGCCGCGCATGGATGTGATGGGCACGCTGGCTGTTCTGGGCGCGCTGGTGCGCAAGCACAATGTGGCGATGATCGCCATCGGTAACGGAACCGCCAGCCGCGAGACCGATGCGCTGGTGGCGCAATTGCTGGCCAAGCTGCCGGGCGCCAAGCCCGCCAAGGTGGTGGTCAGCGAGGCCGGCGCCTCGGTCTATTCAGCCAGCGAATTGGCGGCGCGCGAGTTTCCCGATCTGGACGTGTCGCTGCGCGGCGCTGTCAGTATCGCCCGGCGACTGCAGGACCCCTTGGCCGAGTTGGTCAAGATCGAGCCCAAGGCGATCGGCGTCGGCCAGTATCAGCATGATGTCAATCAGTCGGCGCTGGGGCGGGCGCTGGCTGGTGTGGTCGAGGACGCCGTGAACGCGGTCGGGGTGGAATTGAACACGGCCTCGGCGCCCTTGCTGGCGCGGGTGTCGGGGCTGGGGCCTGGACTTGCCGAAGCGGTGGTCGCGCACCGCGATACCAACGGGCCGTTCGCCCGGCGCCGCGATCTGCTCAAGGTCGCGCGGCTGGGGCCAAAGGCATTTGAGCAATGCGCTGGTTTCTTGCGCATTCAGGGCGGGACCGAGCCCCTCGACGCCTCGTCGGTGCACCCTGAGGCTTATGATCTGGCGAGGCGGATCGTCAAGGCGACCGGGCGCGACGTGGTGGCCCTGATGAAAGACCCCGCGCCGCTGCGGCGTCTGGAACCGCGCGAATTCATCGACGCGAGTTTCGGCCTGCCGACGGTCAAGGACATTCTGGCCGAATTGGAGAAACCCGGCCGCGACCCGCGGCCCGAGTTCAAGACCGCGACATTTGCCGAGGGGGTCACCGAGATCCGTGACCTGAAACCCGGCATGCGGCTGGAGGGCACGGTGACCAACGTCGCCGCCTTTGGTGCCTTTGTCGATATCGGCGTGCATCAGGACGGATTGGTGCATGTCAGCCAGCTGGCCGACCGGTTTATCAAGGACCCGCATGAGGTGGTCAAGGCGGGCGATGTAGTCAGTGTGCGGGTGGTCGAGGTCGATGTGGCACGCAAGCGAATCGCCCTGACGATGCGCAAGGACACCGCCAGAACCGATTCGCCGCCCAGCCGCGACCAACGTGGTCCGGCGCCGAAAGGGCCACGCAGCGGCAGCGCGGGGCCCGCGCCAAAGGGCGATTCGCCCGGTGGATTGGGTGCCGCGTTGCTCGATGCGTTGAAGAAACGCTGAATCTGTTAACGAATCGGTCACAGTCAGTGAGTCAACGGCAAACGTGACTTGCCCGAATCCCCCGCATAGGTCTTGATCGGTGCCAACAGCCTGTGGGGGGCACTGACATGACGGACAAGACGGCCCAGAGACGCATCTGGGGCTGGTGGTGGTTCGATTGGGCGAGCCAGCCCTACAACACGCTGCTGATTACCTTCATCTTTGGCCCCTATGTGGTCAGCGTCGTCGGCGATGGTTCGCAGGCGCAGGCGATCTGGGGCTATGGCATCGGCGCCGCAGGGCTGTTGATCGCCTTGCTGTCGCCGCTGTTGGGCGCGGTGGCCGACCGATCTGGGCGGCGTATGCCGTTCATCTGGTTCTTTTCGGCGCTCTATGTGCTGGGCGCCTGGGGCGTCTGGTGGTCGGCGCCCGCCGATTTCAACCTCTGGTGGGTGATGTCGGTGTTCTGCATCGGCCTGATCGGCATGGAGTTTGCCACCACCTTCACCAATTCGCTGATGCCCGACCTCGCCCCGCGCGAGGAATTGGGCAAGGTCTCGGGCACTGGCTGGGCTTGGGGCTATGCTGGCGGCGTGGTGGCGCTGATCCTGATGTTGGCGCTGTTTGCCGAAGGCGCGACCGGCAAGACGCTGATCGGCATCTCGCCGATCCTTGGTCTGGACCCGGAAACCCGCGAGGGCACCCGCGCTGTCGGGCCGCTGACCGCGATCTGGTATGCCGTGTTCATGATCCCGTTCTTCCTGTGGGTGCGCGAACCGCGCAAGCCGGACGCGGTCAGCATCCCGCAGGCCCTGCGCGAGGCTTGGCCTGAACTGGTGGCCACTGTGCGTGGATTGCCCAAAGACCGCAGCCTGTTCGCCTTTCTGGGATCGTCGATGTTCTACCGCGACGCGCTGAACGGTGTTTACACTTTTGGCGGCATCTATGCGGCGGGGGTGCTGGGCTGGACGGTGATCGACGTCGGCGTCTTCGGCATTCTGGCGGCGGTCACTGGCGCGATCTTTGCGTGGCTGGGCGGCAAGGCTGACAGCCGGTTTGGCCCCAAGCCGGTTATCCTGCTGAATATTGTGGTGCTGACGGCCGTGGCGACGATGATCGTGTTCGTGGGCCGCGACTCGGTCTTCGGCATGCCTGTGGCTGCGGACAGCAACCTGCCCGACATCGCCTTTTATGTGCTTGGCGCGCTGATCGGCGCGGGTGGCGGCAGCTTGCAGGCCGCCAGCCGCACGATGATGGTGCGGCAGGCGCATCCGGACAAGATGACCGAGGGTTTCGGCCTCTATGCGCTGTCGGGCAAGGCGATGTCCTTCATGGCGCCGTTGTCGATCGGGTTTGTCACCGACATGACCGGCAGTCAGCAACTGGGCATCCTGCCGGTGGCGGGGCTGTTCCTGATCGGGCTGATCCTGCTGATGTTTGTGAGGGCTGAAGGGCGGGTTTCGGCATGATGCGCGGACTGACCCTCGCGCTGGCCTTGCTGATCGCCGCCCCGGCGGCGGCGCAGCAATTGGCCAACGAGATCTTTGGCGCGTTGCGCACGGCCAGCGACGCGCCGGCGAGGGTTTATGGCAGCTACGCACGCGGGTGCGCCGACGGTCTAGTGCAACTGCCCGAAACCGGGCCGACCTGGCAGGCGATGCGGCTCAGCCGCAATCGCAACTGGGGCCATCCCGAGATGATCGACTATCTGCAGGCTCTCAGCCGAGAGGCGGTTCGGGTCGGCTGGCGCGGCCTCTATGTTGGTGACATCAGCCAACCGAGGGGCGGGCCGATGACCTCTGGCCATGCCAGCCACCAGATGGGGCTTGATGCCGACATCTGGATGCTGCCCCCGCAGAGCCTGACTCTCAACCGGCGCGAGCGCGAGGACATCAGTTCGGTCAGCGTGCGCACCGAGGATCAGCGCGGCCTGACGCGGCACTGGACTCAGCGCCACGCCGACCTGCTGCGCGCCGCCGCCAGCGACCCCAGGGTCGAACGGATCTTTGTCGCCGCGGCGGTCAAGATCGAGCTTTGCCGAACCGCGACGACCGCCGACACGCCGTGGCTGCAACGTATCCGGCCGATCGCGGGGCACAATTATCATTTCCACGTTCGCCTGCGTTGCCCGCGTGGCTCGCCTGCCTGCGAGACCCAGACGCCCAGCGTCGCGGAACTGTCGAATGGTGGCAATGGGTGCGACGATACGCTGACCTGGTGGGTGACGGATTACCTGAACCCACCGCGCCAAACTGCCGCGCGTCCTACCGAACCCGCACCGCCCCGGCGCCGCACGCCGCGCGAATTCACCTTGGCCGATTTGCCAGCCCAATGCACAGATGTAGCACGACGCCCATGAATATTTCTCGCCTGATCCTTGCCGCCGCCATCGCACTGGGCCTGCCGGCCTTGGCGCAAACCCATTCCGACACCTATCTGGCTGGAGTGGTGCAACACCCTGCCACCAACATTCCACCGGTGCAGGTGGTCAGCCGCTTTACGCTGCCCTTGATGTCGGGTGGGGTGAACGACTTTTCCGGCATCGCCAGCACTGACGGGCTGTCAGTGATGCTACTGTCGGACCACGGCTTCATCGCGACCGGGCGCCTGCAGCGCGGCTATAACCAGCAGATCACTGGGTTCGATCTGCGGCAGGTGTCCGTGTTGACCGACGAGCGCGGCACTGCCCTGACAGGCGCATTGCACGATTCCGAAGGTATCGCCATCGGCGCTGACGGCGCGCTCTATGTCTCGTTCGAACAGCATAATCGTGTTCTGCGTTATGCCCGACTGGGCGCACCGGGCGTGCCGCTGGGCGCGCATGAGGATTTCGCCCGTCTGCGCGCCGGGCGTGGCCTCGAGGCGCTGGCGGTTGCCCGTGATGGCACGCTTTATGCCATCCCCGAACGCGCGGCGCGGGCGACCTATGGGTTTCCCTCGTATCGGCTGCAGCGCGGCGAATGGACGGGTTCCTTCCGCCTGCCGATGGATGGCACCTACCTGCCAGTGGCCGCCGATTTTGGGCCGGACGGGCTGCTCTATGTGCTCGAGCGTGATGGTCTGGGCAACAGCTTGCGCTCTCAGGTTCGCCGCTTTGGCATCAACGGCAGGGCTATTTCGTCACCCGTGGTGGTGATGCGGTCCGAGGCCGGGCAGTTCGGCAATCTCGAAGGGTTGAGTGTCTATCGCGATTGGAACGGCCGTATCCGGCTGCTGATGGTTTCGGACGATGACCGCGGTGTTGGCCGCAGCGAAATCGTTGACGTGGTTCTGAACCGCTGAGCCGATTGCAACCTCGGCACGCGCACCCTACCTGAAGGGGGCATCGCATCCTGGGGGTGGCGCTTGGACCAGACCGAACATTCCGTCGAACCGGCGATTCCGGTGATCTGGCTTTTGGGCAAGACCGGTGCGGGCAAGACCTCGCTGGTGCGAATGTTGACCGGGCAGGGCGAGATTGGCAGCGGCTATGCCCCCGGCACACGCGCCGCAAGGCTGCATGATTTCCCTGCCGAGGCGCCGGTCGTGCGGTTTCTGGATACGCGTGGACTGGGCGAGGCCGGCCACGATCCGGTGCACGATCTGGCCGAGGCGCAGGCCACCGCGCAGGTGGTGCTGGCGGTGATCCGCCTCGACGATCCATTGCAGGCGCCGGTGATCGCTGCGCTGCGGGTCGCCCGTATGCCGGTGCTACTGGTCTTTACCGGGGCCGATCTGGTGCCCGAACCCGGCGCGCAGGAACGCGTGCGCGCCCATCTGCGCGCGCAGATCGGTCGCGATCTGCCCTTTGTCACCCTTGCGCTGCCCGCCGAAGGGCTGCTCAGCGGCCTTGAACCCTTGCTCGATGCCCTCGAAAGCGTCCTGCCGCGCGCCGCGGCCGCCCTGCGCCGGGCCGATGAGGCGCGCAACTTCCTGCAGATGCGGGCGCTGGTGCTGCGCTATGCGGCGATGGCGGGGGCGAGTGACGCAGTGCCGGTGGCCGGGCTGGCAACCGTGCCCGCCGCGCAGGGGGCGCTGTTGCACGCGCTGGCCCGTCGCCATGGGGTCGCGCTGACGCCGACGCGGCTGGGCGTGCTGGCCTCGGCGCTGGGCGTCGGCGCGCTGGTGCGACTCGCGGTGGGCCACGCGCTGCGTCAGGGTGTCAAGCTGGTGCCCGTCGCCGGGCAGACGCTGGGTGCCGCCGCCGCTGCCGGGACCAGCTTTGCCACCACCTATGCGCTGGGCCGCGCGGCGTCGGCCTGGCTCTATGGTCTGGCGCGCGGGCGGCCCGCCGATGGGGCGTCGCTGCGTGCACTTTACGATCAGGCGTTGAAAGGCGGGCGCGATGCGGCTGGCTGAGCGTCTGCGCGCGGCGCTGCTGCGTTGGGACCGGCTGCTGTTGGCCGGTGTTCTGGCGCTGCCGTTGACGGTCTCTGCCGTGCTGGGCTTTGCCTGGCTGCACGAACGCGGCTTGCTGGGCTGGTTTGCCCTCGCCACCGTGGGCTTTTATGCGGCGGTCCGGTTGCTGGTTGCTTTGCTGCGACGGGCCGCTCCCGCGCCCGAATTGCGGGAACTCGCCGGGCCGTTGGCCGATCCGGAATGGTCGGCGGCAGAACGCGCCGCCTTCGAGCGGGCGCGTGCGCGTATCCGCGAGCGGCTTCTGGCGCCGATCCCCTGGGCCGATCTGCCAATCGAGGCGCTGGCGGTGGTCGAATCGATCGCCGCCGATCTGTCGGCGGGGCGACGCAGCGCGCTCGACTTTACCCTACCGGAGGCCTTGTTGCTCATCGACCGCGTGGCGCTGCGCTATCGCGGCTTTCTGCTGGACAACGTGCCATGGTCCGACCGCGTGTCGGTGCGCATGATGCACTGGCTGTGGCGCAAGCAGGACACCGCGCAGGCGGTCTGGGACAAGGGGTTTCTGGCTTGGCGTGGGGTGCGGCTGGTGCTCAACCCGGCCGTCGGCCTGCTGCGTGAGGCCGAGCGACTGCTGGCGTCAGACCTGCAGAACCGCCTGACCGAAGGCTTTCGTCGCGACGCGCAGGCGGTCTTGCTGGAAGAGGCGGCGCAGGCGGCGGTTGACCTCTATTCCGGGCGCCTGGCGGCGAGCGAGGCCGAGCTGGCGCGCGTCGCACAGGCCGGTGCCGTGCCTCTCGCCCCGCAGGAGGCGCCGCTGCAGGTTCTGGTCATCGGGCAGGTCTCGGCGGGGAAATCAACCCTGATCAACGCCTTGACCGGCAATGAACGGGCTGAGACCGATGCCGCGCCCAGCACTGGCGAGTTGGATGCTCATCCGCTGTCACCGGGAGTGCATCTGGTCGACACTCCGGGGCTCGACGGCAGCGCGGCGCGTCGCAAGGCCGTGCTGGTGGCGATGTCGGGTGCCGATCTGATCCTCTGGGTGCATCGGGCAAACCGACCGGGACGGGCAGTCGATGCCGAATTGGCGGCCGCGTATGCCGCCACGCTGGCAGCCTCGCCCGAGCATCGAGCGCCACCAATTCTTCATGCGATGACGGCGAGTGACCGGGTGTTCGGTGGGGTAAAGCGCGACGCTGGCCAGTTGGAACCCGTCGACGCCACACGGATTTCGGCGGCCGGTGCGGCAATCCGCGCCCAATTGGCCAGCGTCGCCGGCGAGGTCATCGCGGTCAGCGCGGTGCCGCCGATCTGGAACATCGCCGCGCTCAAATCCGCGCTTGATGCCGCGCTTCCCGAGGCGCGGATGGTCCGGCGCAACCGGTTGCGGCGTGAGGCCCGGCGCGGGCAGGGGGCGGGCGCCAATCTGAGGCGCGCCGGGCGTGGGATTGGTGCCGCGCTGCGAGGGTTGGTCGGCCGGGGGTCTGGGGTCTGAGGCCGCAAGCCGCAGGCGCCCCGGTTCAGAACGCTATATCCGCCCAGACCAGCGCGTGCCGCGCGGCGTCTCCGGGCCAGATCAGTCCGCTGTCGAGCACGCGCAGCGTGGTCGAGGGCAGCAAGTAATCCACGCGCAGCGAAAGCCCGTTGTCTGGCCAGCGGCCGGTAACATCCGACGGCATCGGTTCGCCGGGGGGGGGCGCCTGTGGCATCGTGTCTTGCAAATGAGGGTCCGCAAGCAAGGCACGCATCACCGAACCGTCGCCGTCACCGTCCTCTGCGTCCAGATTGGCGTTGCCGAGCAACACGAAGTGCGCCGGAAGCGGGGCCATTTCCCCTGACAGCCGATACAGCCAGAACATCGTTTCGTCCGCGTTGCGCGCCCGGTTGCGGCCATGCGGACCGCCGAACGCCGGTGGGCCCGCGTGCCAAGCCATCAGCACCAGCGGCCCGGATCGGGTTTCCAGCGCAACCTCCCAATGCCCGGTGGTCGAAAGGCGCTGGATGGCAAATGTCTCAGCCGAGGGGAAGGGGTGGCCCGCGACCATTGGCAAACGCGCACCCGGCAGATCTTGCCACAGGCGCCCGGTGTAATCGACAAACGACTCTGGCGTCAGCGGGAGGTGCGACAACAGTGCCATGCCGCCGGCCCCCGCAAACCGGCCCCAGCCCTGGGCGTCATCGGCCGTGCCAGTGCGTCCGTCGCCGTCAAGGTCCAATCCGGTTGCCATGCCCGTGTTGGGCCGCGGCGCCAACCAATGAGGCAGTGGGTGCCCACCCTCGGCCAGCAAGGTAGCAAAGGCGGTCAGGGCCAGTCCGTCGCGGTCATAGTCAAAATCGAGCAAAAGGATCGCGTCGGGCTGCAGGGCGACGATGGCGTCCCGCACGGCGAGGACATCGGCATCTCGACCCCGAATGTCGCGCAGCAGCAACCCTGGCCCGTCGCGCGACAAGCCGGTATGGAACACCGCCAGACGCACCGTAGTCAGGGCCTGTGCCGCGGATGCGAGGCCCAGTGCCAGCAGGATCAGGCCGAGACGAAGGCCCCACTTTCGGAATCGGCCAGCCGACGACGGCTGGCGCGGATCATCCGTGCCACGCGGGCCATTGCGACCCCGCGCATCACCATGCTGGCCGGCACATAGGCCCAAAGCACGATCCCCCAGACAAAGCCCATCGGCGAGGTCAGGGTCAATGGTCGAATCAGCAGCGCCGAGGCGACCACAGCCCCCGCCAGCAGGAATGGCATGATCGCCCCTAATAACACGTTAATGCGGGCATGGCGT
The DNA here is from genome assembly GCA_937907485.1 of uncultured Paracoccaceae bacterium. GTDB lineage: Bacteria > Pseudomonadota > Alphaproteobacteria > Rhodobacterales > Rhodobacteraceae > Pararhodobacter. The sequence goes on from CALESR010000258.1 coordinate 10,921, forward strand.
TGCAGCCGCAGCACTACGTCATTGCCCGCCGTCGGGTCAAAGGTCGGCAGGTTGAGCCAGACATTGAACGGCCCGGCCCCCATCGGCCAGGCGTTCAGTCGGATCGCGGTAACAAAGCCCGCCACGGTGGTCAACGCCAGCACCATGGCCAGCGAGGCGCCGTCCCGCACCAGAAGCTGGTGCTCGGCGGGCAGGGTGTCCGGCAGGGCGGCGACCAACAGCCGCACGGGACTGCCCATGAAATCAAGACCTTCACCACAGGCTGTGGCCGCGCGGGCCGCCATGGCGCTGAGCATGCCGGGGTCGGTGCTGTGACGCATCAGCAGTGCCAGAAGCACGGCCAACACCGTTATCAGCGCGAACCGCGTGCGATTGAAAGGCGCGGCAAACCGGAATTCGATCAGGCCGGGGTATTCCGAGGCGTATTCGGCAAAGACGATCCCGCCGGCAAACAGCGCCAGCAAAAGGATGCTTTGTGCGGTTTCGGGTGCCGTCGACGGAACGGCCATGGCCGGGAAAATCGTCAAAACGGCCACCAGCAGGGCGCGCAACGCAGCGCCCGGCAAATGCGACCTCGATTTCATGTCACCCATACCAGTCCCCTTGGCCGGCCTGCTCGATCCGGTGGAGCGTTTGTTTCGGTCAGGGCGTGCGACCGCCTGCCTCAATTTTGCCACAATTGTGCCCATTTCCCCGCGCCCCCGCAAGAGTCACGAGGAGTGTCGCCAACAATTCCGCGATTTTCGAGGCACGAATGTCGCAGCTTTGCATCAACATTGCGGAAAAACGAAGGCGCCCCCTGAGGGGCGCCCTAAACCTTGGCAAAGATTGAACA
>CALESR010000259.1 GCA_937907485.1 uncultured Paracoccaceae bacterium
GACCTCGGCCTGCGTGATGCCCTGGTCCGCCGCCTGTTCGGCGATTTCCAGCCCGACGGTGCCCTGCCCGGCGATCACCTCGGCCATGTCATAGGGCTTGATGAGGGTCAGGCCGCGCTCAGCCGCGAGCCGCGCGCCCAGCGCATCGCGGTCGGCCGTGGCGCGGTCGTATTCCACCACTTCGGCGCCCAGCACGCGGGTGTTGGCGATCTTGATGGCCGGTGCGTCCGAGGGCATGACAATCACTGCCGGAATCCCCTTCATCCGCGCCGCCAGCGCCACGCCCTGCGCATGGTTGCCCGAGGAATAGGCCAGCACGCCCGAGGGGGTAAGTGCCGAAACCGCGTTCCAGCCGCCGCGAAACTTGAAGCTGCCAGTATGCTGCAGGCACTCGGCCTTGACCCAGACCCGGCGCCCGGCGATCTCGTCCAGAAAGGGCGAGTTCAACAGCGGCGTGCGCCGGGCAAAGCCCGCCAGCCGTGCCGCCGCGGCCTCGATCATGGCAATGTCGCTCATATCAATTGTCCCAGAAAACGGTGAATGGCGCTCAGCGCCTCGGGTTCGTCGAGAAAGGGCACGTGGCCGCGCCCCGGCACCTCGGCATGGATCATCGCGGGCGCGCGCTCGGCCATTTCGTCGGCGGTGGCCTGGGTCAGCAGGTCGGAATTGGCGCCACGGATCAAGGCCAGCGGGCGCGTCGCGGCGGCGTCGAACAGCGGCCAGAGGTCAACGGGTGGCGCAGCCATCGCCGCCTGAAAGGCCAGCCGCAGGGCGGGGTCATAGGTGATGTCAAGCCCTTGATCCGTCTGGACATAGTGCTTCCTTGCCTCGTCCATCCAGCGGCTGGACGGGGCATCGAAGCCGCTCATCGCCAGTTGCATCGCCACGGCGGCGGCGGCATGGCTGCGCGCGGCGGGGCGGTGGCCGATGTAATCCTGTATCCGCGCCAGCCCCATCGGATCGACCACCGGGCCGACGTCGTTCAGGATCAACCCGCGCAGCCGCTCGGGCGCCACCAGCGACAGATACATGCCGATCAACCCGCCGCGCGAAGTGCCGAGGATCGCCGCGCTTTCGATCCCCAGATGGTCGAGCAGCGCCAGCGCGTCGGCCCCCTCCTGCACGATGGTATAGGTCTCGGCCCCGGTCCAATCCGAACGCCCGCGCCCGCGATAGTCCATGCGGATCAACCGCAGCGGCGGCAGATGCGGCGCGACATAGTCGAAATCGGCGCCGGTGCGGGTCAGGCCGGCGAGGCAGAGCAGCGGAATGCCGTGGCCCTCGTCGGAGTAATATAGCCGGGCGCCGTCGGCAGCGGTGAAATGGGGCATGGCAAGGCCTCGCTGGGAACGACGGCACTAGACCACGCAGCGCCGCGACGGGCAAGGTTCAGATCAGGCCACGCGCCGCCAGATCGGCCGCCAACGCCTCGGGCGTGGTGAAGAGATGCGCCTGCATGCCCACCGCCCGCGCACCCAGAACATTGGGCAGGCTGTCGTCGATGAACAGGCAATCCCCGGGCCGCAGGCCGTTGCGCTGACACAGCCGATGATAGATCGCCGCATCGGGTTTCAACAGGTGCTCATGGCCTGAAACGACCACATCCTCGAAGGCGGTTGCCAGCCGTGGATGCACATCCAGCGCGATCGGCCACGTGTAGGCGGCGAAATTGGTGATGCCAAAGATCCGGTGCCCTCCGGCGCGCAGCCGCTCCATCAGCACCCAACTGCCCTCGATCGGCTGCAGGATCGTCTGGGCAAAGCGCGCCTGATACGCGCCCAGCGGCCCACTGGCACCGGGATGCGCCGCCTCCAGCACGGCCAGCCCTTCGGCAAACCCACGCCCACCGTCCTGCACCAGATTCCACTCGAAGAACCCGACCGACTGCAACCACTCCAGCGCCTCGGCGGGGTCGGGGAACACATGCGCCACCGCGCGTTCAGGCGCCCAGCGGATCAGCACATTGCCGACGTCAAACACCACATACATCCGCGGCCCCCCCTCTTTGCTCGTCAAATATCCCGGGGGGTGAGGGCCGGAACGGCCCGAGGGGGGCAGCGCCCCCCTGCGCGGCACGCGCCCGGGCGGTGGGGGGCTCAATGCCCCCTGCCGCCCGGCCCCCAAGAACCTCACATCGTCGTGGCAATTGCCCCACCGTCGAGCAGCAGGTTCTGCCCGACGATGAACCCGGCATGCTGGCTGCACAGA
>CALESR010000260.1 GCA_937907485.1 uncultured Paracoccaceae bacterium
CGCGACGCGGCTTCATCTTTGTGCCTCAACTATCCTCAGGGGGGTGAATTTGGCGCAGCCAAAGAGGGGGGCAGAATGCCCCCCTTTTCCCGTGCCAGCCGCTCAGGCCGCCAGCGGGCGCGCGACCAGACCGACGATATCCATCATGATGCGGTTCAGCTCGAAATCCTTCGGCGTATAGACCGCCGCCACGCCCATCGCGCGCAGCGTCGCCGCGTCGTCTTCGGGGATGATGCCGCCGACGACCACCGGCACCTCGGCCAGCCCCGCCGCGCGCATCTGCGCCATCAGGTCGGCGACCAGCGGCACATGGCTGCCCGACAGGATCGACAGGCCGACGACATGCGCCTGTTCCTCGAGTGCCGCCTGCACGATCTCGGCCGGGGTCAGGCGGATGCCCTGATAATGGATCTCCATGCCGCAGTCGCGGGCGCGGGCGGCGATCTGTTCGGCGCCGTTGGAATGGCCATCCAGCCCCGGCTTGCCGACCACGAACGACAACCGCCGACCCAGTTGCGAACTGACGGCATCGACGGCGGCGCGGATCTCCTCCAGCCCCTCGGTGCGGTTCGAGGGGGCGCGGCTGACGCCGGTGGGGGCGCGGTATTCGCCAAAGGCCTTGCGCACCATGGCGCCCCATTCGCCGGTGGTCGCACCGGCCTTCGCCGCCTTGATCGAGGCGGGCATGACATTCGCCCCGCTCAGCGCCGCCGCGCGCAACTCGGCCAAGGCCTCCTGCACCGCGCCTTCGTCGCGCGCGGCGCGCCAGGCCTGCAGGCGGGCGATCTGGTCGGCTTCGGCGTCGGGGTCTGCCTGCATGATCGCGCCTTCGCCGGTGGTCAGCGGCGAGGGGGCCGAGGTGGTAAAGCGGTTCACCCCGACAACCACGGTCTCGCCGGTTTCGATCCGCCCGATGCGCTCGGCATTGGCCTCGACCAGACGGCCCTTCATGTAGTCGATGGCCTGCACCGCGCCGCCCATGCCGTCGATCAGCGCCAATTCCGCCCGCGCGCCGTCCTTCAGCGCCTGCACCTTGGCATCGACCACCGGGTTGCCGTCAAAGAGGTCGCCGTATTCCAGCAAATCCGTCTCATAGGCGAGGATCTGCTGCATCCGCAGCGACCATTGCTGATCCCACGGGCGTGGCAGGCCCAGGGCCTCGTTCCAGGCGGGCAGTTGCACGGCGCGGGCGCGGGCGTTTTTCGACAGCGTGACCGCCAAGGCCTCGATCAGGATGCGGTAGACGTTGTTCTCCGGCTGCTGTTCGGTCAGGCCCAGCGAATTGACCTGCACACCATAGCGAAACCGCCGGTGCCGCGCCTCGGTCACGCCGTAACGCTCCAGCGTGATCTCATCCCAGAGTTCGACAAAGGCGCGCATCTTGCACATCTCGGTGACGAACCGGATGCCCGCGTTCACAAAGAACGAAATCCGCCCCACCATGTCGCCGAAATGCTGCGCGGGCACCTTGCCCTGCAGATCGTCCAGCACCGCAATCGCCGTCGCCAGCGCAAAGGCCAGTTCCTGTTCCGGCGTCGCGCCCGCTTCCTGCAGGTGATAGGAACACACGTTCATCGGGTTCCACTTCGGCAGATGCTCGCGCGTGTAGGCGGCGACATCGGTAATCATCCGCAGGCTGGGTTTGGGCGGGCAGATATACGTCCCGCGCGACAGGTATTCCTTGATGATGTCGTTCTGCACCGTGCCCTGCAACTGGGTGACATCGGCGCCCTGTTCCTGCGCCACCGCGATATACAACGCCAGCAGCCAGGGCGCCGTGGCGTTGATCGTCATCGAGGTGTTCATCTGCTCCAGCGGAATGTCCTGAAACAGCGCCCGCATGTCGCCCAGATGGTTCACCGGCACGCCGACCTTGCCGACCTCGCCGCGCGCCAATTGGTGATCGCTGTCATAGCCGGTCTGCGTCGGCAGGTCGAAGGCGACCGACAGGCCGGTTTGCCCCTTGGACAGGTTGGTGCGATAGAGCGCGTTCGAGGCAGCCGCCGTCGAATGCCCGGCATAGGTGCGAAACAGCCAGGGTTGGTCTTTGCTCATGGGTCTCTCCGGCCTATGCAGGTGCAGCGCAACATTCTTGCCCGAAGGGAATATTCGGGCGCAAGATAATGTCAAGACCGGAATCGCTGCAATGCGGCGTCAGAGGGGGGTGGCCTTTCGCATTAGCGGCACGACAGTGGCTTGGGAATGGTTGGCATAGGTGTCCCAGGTCGGCGTGTATTCATCCGCCTGATTGCCCCAGACCGTCCAGCCGATGCGAGGTCCGCGCGCGAACATCTCGAGTCGCGGTCCGGGGCTGCACCCTTCGATCAGGGCATACTGCTCGTCCGGTTTGCGGCTGTGCTCTCGCTTTTGCGTCGAGATGATGTTTTCCTGTGTGCGGCCCAATTGAAGGGTCCGAGCGTTCTTGCCGCGCACG
>CALESR010000261.1 GCA_937907485.1 uncultured Paracoccaceae bacterium
GACTTGAGTTCAGACGTGATCGAACCCCACGCCGCGGTGCCGGTCGCCCAGCGCGCGCGCCAGCGCGGGCGTGGTCACTGCCACGCGGCCGCGCGTGTCCAGCACAACAAAATCGTTGCCGGCGCCGTGCATCTTTCGAAAGGTCAGGTTCTGCATCATGCGCGCGGATATAGGCCAATCCGTGCGGTCTCGCCAGTGGTTCGGGCGCGGATCATCACGCAACCGGCACTTGCGCGGCGAAGTTCTGCAGGGCTAAAGTTGCCCAAGGTTCCGCCGCAGCCCGATTTTTCAGGGCCTAGGTCGCCATGACGATGTCCGGAACCGGATGGACAGTTGATTTCATTTTCATCGGAGGACACATGCGCCACCTTTTTACGCTCACCGCCGCCAGCCTTTTTGCCTCGGCCGCCCTGCCTGCCCTGGCTCAGGGAACCGAAACGATCACCCTGACCATGCAGGTCGAGCAGCCGTCGCTGTTCGACACCAGCCGCCGCGACACGTTCCGCAGCACGATCGATGACCGCTCAGGCTCGACCACGCTGGAGGTGATCTGTTCGGCGGGCACCTCGACGTTGTTCGGCCTCAGCCGTACGGACGAGGCCTGCGCCGTCTCTGGATCGGGGTCGATCAAGAACCCGAACAACCCCAGCCAGTCGGTGCCACGGGTCGATTATTCGGGCGGGTTCACCATCGTCGGCGCGCAGGACGGCTTTACCGACATGCGCACCATCGCTGCCGGATACCGCCGCGTAGGATCGGCCCCACAAGAGACAGCGACCTTTGGCGGGCATCTGGTGATGAACCCCGAGGCCCCCAGCGCCAGTGCGCTGGAACTGGGTCGCAACGCGCTGGCCTATCTGCAACAGAACGCTGCGGGCAGCACGCCGGTCGCTTATGACACCGCCATCGATTCGATCCGCTTTCAGGATCTGCGTGTGCCGCATGTCGGCCACGCCAATTCGGTGGCCTGCGTCTGGACCGGCGACTGGATCTATTCCTATGCCGCTGAAAGCTGGAACGGCGCCTTTGACATCACCTGCGGCACCGATCGCTATCGCATCGAAGGCAACATGTCGCTCGCCGATGCCCCGGCAGGCGCATCGCACAATCAGGAATACGTCGTAAACCTGATCGTGCCGGGCGGCGCGGGTGGTGGTGATCCCTTTGCCGCGCCGGACCCTTTCGCCACGGTGGACGGCATCACCGGCACGCTGGCGATGACCAATTCCGGCCGGCAGCGCGATGGCGTCTATACCAACGTGGCGGTCAGCGGGCAGTTGGTGGGCACCAATGTGCCGCTGGAGATTGTGCGTGGCTGGGGCCAGATCGTGGCGGTGCTGGCGCGGTCCTTCATGGGCGAGTGATCGAGGCCTGGCCCGGCGCCCCGTCACCGACGGGGTGCGACGGGTTTACCTCGCGCACCAGATCGGCGAGTTGCCCCAGTTGGCGGGCCAAGGGGCTGGACGCGCGCCAAATCATGCCGATGGTGCGCGACGGCTGCGGGTCAGGAAAGCGCGCAATGGCGACCGCGGCCGAGCGCGTTTCCACAGGCACCGCCATGTCGGGGATCAGCGTCACGCCGATCCCTGCGCCCACCATCTGCACCAGCGTCGACAGCGACGACCCTTCGAGCAACTCGCGCGGCATGGCGGTCTGCAGGTTGCAAAACGACAGCGCCTGATCGCGAAAGCAATGCCCCTCTTCCAGCAGTAAAAGCCGCATTTCGCGCAGCATCTCGCGGCTGGGCACCGGTTTGGCCGCATCGGCCAGTGGGCGCACCAGCACGAAATCCTCGGAGAACAGCGCGGTTTCCGTCAGCCCCGGTTCCGACACCGGCAGCGCGACGATGGCGGTGTCCAGCCGCCCCTGCAGCACCTCGCGCAGCAACCGTGACGTGACGGATTCGCGCACATGCAGGTCGAGGCCGGCATTCGCCTGTGTCAACCGGGCGATCACCCGGGGCAGCAAATAGGGCGCGATGGTTGGAATCACCCCCAGTCTGAGCCGTCCGACCAGCCGCTGCTGCGAGGCGCGGGCCAGATCGCCCAACTCGTCTACTGCGCGCAGGATTTCGCGCACCCGCAGCGCAAAGTCCTCGCCAAAGGCCGTCAACCGCACCTGCCGCGCGCCTCTCTCGAACAGAGGCGTGCCGAGACTATCCTCCAACTCCTTGATCTGCATGGACAGGGCGGGCTGCGAGATGGCGCAGACTTCGGCGGCACGCCCGAAATGCCCCTGCGCGGCGAGGGCCTCGAAATAACGAAACTGACGCAGAGACAGGTTTTTCATAAGCTTAGATTATCGTTGCTATCAGGAAATACAACTTATCCTAATCGAATTTGTTTGCTAGAAACATTCTAATGAAGGTGGCGAGTGACTTGCCTTGACAGCCAGCGACGCTGCGGGCGCGGTCATGCTAGCCAGTGCCTTTAGCGAAACCCAGACTGAAACCAGCATCGGAGTGACTTATGGACGGAGCGAACACTGGCAAATGCCCGGTCATGCACGGCGGCGCCACAGCCACCGGCAGCGACGTGATGGCGTGGTGGCCGAATGCGTTGAACCTCGACATCCTGCACCAGCATGACACCAAGGGAAACCCGCTGGGCGGGTTCGATTACCGCGAGGCCGTCAAGTCGCTGGACTTCGAATCGCTCAAGCGTGACATGCACGCGCTGATGACCGAGTCGAAAGACTGGTGGCCGGCCGACTGGGGCCATTACGGCGGCTTGATGATCCGCATGACCTGGCACGCAGCGGGCACCTATCGCCTGGCCGACGGTCGCGGCGGTGCCAGCACCGGCAACCACCGGTTCGCGCCTTTGAATTCCTGGCCCGACAACGCCAACCTCGACAAGGCCCGCCGTCTGCTGTGGCCGATCAAGAAGAAATACGGCAACAAGATCAGCTGGGCCGACCTGATGGCACTGGCCGGGACGATGGCTTACGACTCGATGGGCCTGAAGACCTATGGCTTTGCCTTTGGTCGCGAAGACATCTGGGCGCCGGAAAAGGACGTCTACTGGGGTTCTGAAAAAGAGTGGCTGGCACCGGCCGAAAGCCGCCACAGCACCCTTGACGACGCCAGCACGCTGGAAAACCCGCTGGCGGCGATCCACATGGGCCTGATCTATGTGAACCCCGAAGGCGTCAACGGCAAACCGGACCCGATGACCACCGCCAAATTCGTGCGCGAGACCTTTGCCCGGATGGCAATGAACGACGAGGAAACCGTCGCGCTGACCGCAGGCGGCCACACTGTCGGCAAGGCGCATGGCAACGGCAGCGCCGCCAATCTGGGCCCGGCGCCCGAGGGGGCTGACATTGCCGAACAGGGCCTCGGCTGGCAGAACCACACCACGCGCGGCATTGGCCGCAATACCGTGACCTCTGGGGTCGAAGGCGCGTGGACCAGCAATCCGACAGTCTGGGACAACGGCTATTTTGATCTGCTGCTGGGCTACGACTGGGAACTGGTGAAATCCCCCGCCGGAGCGCAGCAATGGGCCCCGGTCGGCATTTCGCCTGACCACATGGCGCCCGATGTCGAGGACGCCTCGATCAAGACGATGCCGGTGATGACCGATGCCGACATGGCGATGAAGGTTGATCCGATCTACCGCGCGATCAGCGAGCGGTTCCACAAGGACCCGGCCTATTTCTCCGAGGTTTTTGCCCGCGCCTGGTTCAAGCTGACCCACCGCGACATGGGTCCGCGCGGCCGCTACATCGGCCCCTGGGCGCCGACCGAGGATCTGATCTGGCAGGATCCGGTTCCCGCCGGAACCACCAACTGGGATATCGGCGGTGCCAAGAGCGCCATCGGTGCCTCGGGCCTGTCGGTGGCTGATCTGGTCAACACCGCGTGGGATTCGGCGCGCACCTATCGCGGGTCGGACATGCGCGGCGGGGCCAATGGCGCCCGCATCCGTCTGGCACCGCAAAAGGACTGGGAAGGCAACGAGCCCGCCCGTCTGGCCCGCGTGCTGGCCGTGCTGGAGCCGATCGCGGCGCGCTTTGGCGCCTCGATCGCTGATATCATCGTGCTGGGCGGCAATGTCGGCGTCGAAATGGCGGCGGCGGCAGCGGGTTACGATGTCGAGGTGCCCTTTGCTGCCGGTCGCGGTGACGCGACGGCGGCGCAGACCGACGCCGCCTCGTTCAGCGTGCTGGAGCCGCTGGCCGACGGGTTCCGCAACTGGCTGAAAAAGGACTATGCCGTCACGGCTGAGGAACTGCTTCTCGACCGTGCGCAGCTGATGGGGCTGACTGCACCGGAAATGACCGTGCTGGTTGGCGGGATGCGCGCGATGGGCACCAATCACGGCGGCACCGCGCATGGCGTCTTTACCGAGACCCCCGGCGCGCTGACCCCGGACTTCTTTGTCACGCTGACCGACATGGAGTACACTTGGGTTCCGACCGGCTCGAACAGCTATAACATCGTCGAGCGCAAGTCGGGCGCGGTGAAATTCACCGCCACCCGCGCCGATCTGGTGTTTGGCTCGAACTCGATCCTGCGCGCCTATGCCGAGGTCTATGCCCAAGACGACAATGACGGCAAATTCGTCGAGGATTTCGTCGCCGCCTGGACCAAAGTGATGCACGCCGACCGGTTCGACCTGAACTGAGGTCTGTGACAGCCAAGACAGGGCGCGGTCCGCAGGGATCGCGCCCTTTTCCTATCGCCAGCCCAGCCGGTCCAGCACGGCGCCTTCGGCCTCGGCCCAGAGGGCCGGGTCGCAGATGGCGCGATACGCGGCCTGAGCGCGGTCGATGATGGCCAGACAGAGCGCGGGATTATCCTGACAATAGGCGAGTTTGTCGCGCAGGTCGGACAGATCGCGCTGCACCGGGACGTAGTGCACCCAAGGTTTCAGAAAGAAATCCGGGATGACCTCGAATTCGCTTTCGACCACCATCGCCAGGCAGTTGGTGGCAATCACCCAGTAAAGCTGGGACGGCGCGTCATGGCCGGGCAAGCAGAGTTGATAGCGCGCGTCAAGCAGGCTCTCCGCCGGGACGAATTTCTCAATGATGCCGGGCTCGGGCTGCGCTTCGCCCAGCCGCAGCCAATGCTTGCGGCTGATGCCAAAGCGCAGGTCGGCGATGTCCGGGTTGCGCAGCGAGAACAGCACCGCGGCAGCGCGCGGATTGGCCCCGGCCTGCGCGATCAGATCGGCCTGCGTCAGCGGCAACGGCAGCAAGTCGGGCGCAAAGGGCGTCGGCCAGGCGGTGGCATTCGCCCCGCCGCGCCAGCGCACCAGCGGCGCCTTG
>CALESR010000262.1 GCA_937907485.1 uncultured Paracoccaceae bacterium
CGCTGGCTGACGGGACCACCATGAGTCGGTTCGCCCGAAATGTCAAATGCAGGTTGCTCATGGGCCGCTGCCCGGCTTGAAACCCGCCCGGATGTTGGGCGCGCCAGGGCGGCGCACAGTGACCACCGTCGCCCCCTTGGCATCCTGGGCGATCTTGTAGGTCCAGCCCTCGATCACCACACCGCAGGCGCCCATTCCCGCGGCCTTGTCGACGGCGCGCCCGATCTCGTGGCGCAGCGCCTCGACATCGAGACCCTGCACCCGCTCGAGATAGCGCAGCAGGGCGTGGTCGCTGACACGGGTGCGCGAATGCTTCACGGCTCGATCTCCACCCCGGCGCGGCGGCACATTGCCTTGAGGGCGTCGATCACATCGGCGATCTGCGCCCATTCGCGCAGCATGTCGATGTCGGCGGGCACGCTGCCCCAGTGGCGGGCGAAGCGTTCGCGCACAAAGGCGTTCAGCCCGGCGCGGCCCGGGGTCTTGAGCGCCCCGGCTTCGCCCAGCAGCGCCCACAGCTTGTGGGCATAGCGCAGGTCGGCGCGCGGTGCCGGGGCGTGGCGGCCCTTGGCAGCAGGCTTGAAGCCCCGGTTTTCGAGGGCTTTGAGCACCGCCTTGATCTCGCGGTCATCCATGTCCGACAGGCTGGCCTTGCCGGTGATCTGCGCCTGCAGCCCGCGCCGGGTCTCGTCATCGAGACCCAGCTGGCGGCAGCCGACGTGCACCTTGCGGATCAGGGCGGCACTCATGTCAGTGACCCCGGCGCGGGTGCATGCGGATCACGCCATTCCCCTCGACCACGCCGCGCACCGGCAGGGCGGGGCCGGGTGCGGGCGCGGACGCCGGGTCGGGCGTGGCGCGGCTGGCGATGATCCGCGCGCGGATTTCGCCTTTCAGATGCCCCTCGACGGCCAGCGCCGCCGTCGCCGCCAGATCGAGGATCGACACCGCAAAGTCGCGATGTCCGACGTGCAGGAACAGCGTGTCGCCTTCGGGGTTGGTGCGCACATGGCACAGCGTCGAGAGCACCTCGAAGGCGCAAAGGTCGTGCAGCACGCGCGGGCCGGGCTCGCCGGTGGTTTCATAGACCGGCGTCTGGATCAGGGCGATTTCAGTGGGCATGGTCGCTCTCCTCACGCCTTGGCCAGATCGATGGTGATCGCCTGCCAGGGCGCGGTCTGCGTCTGGCGGCGATAGAGGCGCACATAGGTCTTGGACCCGACGACCCGCATCGCGTCGCGGATGGCCCGCATGCCCTCTTGCCAGCGCGCATCCTCGATCTGCAGGCGCAGCAGCATGAAGATCTCGGAGCGGTTGATCTGCCCGGCCTTGTCGGTGTTGAAGGCGCGGGTGACGATGGCGCGGATTTCCGCCCTTGCGTCCGAGGCCCATTCGTTCAGGCACTCGTCGACCAGCGCCTTGGCGACCTGCAGTTCAGGGCCAAAGTCGATGTGGTCGGCGACCTGCACCTGAACCTTCCAGAGCCCGTCATGCGTCATCAGCGTCTTGTTGCCTTTGGCGCCGCCCTTGGACGCGCCGTATTCCTGCGCCAGCAGCGCGTCAAAGCCGCCGATGTCGTCAAAGCTGTGCGCCTTGAACCGGGCGATCTGCTCGGACAGCGCGAGGCCGTAACCGGCCAGCTTGCGCACCACCTCATCCTCGAGCAGGTCGGCGGGCTTGATGGTCTCTAGCGGCACCAGATTGCCCTTGGCATCGGGCAGATAGATCTTGCCGTCCACATCGATACGGGCGTCGGGGATCGGCGCGGGGAAATGTTCAGACATCAGCGGGTCCTTTCAGGGGCTGCAGGGGGGTATCGGCGGGGCGCGGGGTGGCCGCGCCCGGGTGGATGGCACGCAGGCCAAGGGTTGCGAGCGCCCCGGCCATCGCCTCGATCTCGTCGCGGCTCACCAGCGTCGCGCCACGCGGGCCCAACAGGTCGACCTTGCCCATGCCGCGCGCGGCGAGGTCCATCATCTGGTCATAGGTCCAGCGGGGGGCAGTCATTCCGCGCTCTCCGCCGCGACCGGCGCCAGCACGGCTCTGGCCAGTCGATCGAACCGGAACTCGGCCGCTTTCTTCTCGTCGTGGGTGGTCCAGCTGCGCTGGATGAAGTCACGCGACTGCGCCCGGCGCATCGCCACACCGGCTTCGATCACCTCGATCAGCGCGGCCTCGCGCGCGGACGGCTCATGCGACATCGCTCTCTCCCTTGAAGCGCGAACAGGTCTGGCAGGCGCGATACATCCGCACCCGCAGGGCATTGGTGTTGGCAAAGGCGCTGGCCTTGACGCGCCAGGCGTTGCACTCGTGCATCGGCATGGTGCCCAACGCCGGGCACTCCACCGTCTCGGCCAGCAGCACACCGCGCACGAGCTGCTCGACCGTCTGCATCGAGCCGCCATAGCTTTTGCGCAGCACCGTCGAGACCAGCGCCGCCGAGCGTCCCAGACGCAGCGCGACCTTGTTCTGACTGGTCTCGGTGCAGGCATCGGCCAGCGCCTGCACCCAGTCGGGCATGTCGGCACCCCAATGGGCACGGGCGGTGTCGAGGGGCGTCCGGCTCATGCCGCGCCCTCCGGCAGATGGGTGATCTGCTGCAGGTTATCGTCCCAGACCACACGCAACCGGCGCTCGCGCGGGGGGTGGATGCCGGTGTTGCGGATCAGCCGGTAGACCGCCGGGCGCGCGGGGGGCGATGCCTTGCGCACCACCCGCAGATAGCCCGCCCGCGCCAGCATCTGGCAATAGGCCGAGGCGGCGTCCTTCTCGACCGGCACGGCGCAGAGCGTGGCGACATCGACCGGGGCAAAGTCAGACCGCAGACTGCGGATTGCGAACCACATTGCCTCATCAGGGCTGCGCGGCTGCGGATCGACCGGCGGTACCGCGCCCTCGACCACCTTGAACCGCAGGGCATTGGTGCCGCAGCGGCCCAGCTCCGTCACCATGCCCTTCACCTGCCAGCTGCGCACCAGATCGCCGGTGCGGCGCATGTCGATGCGCAGCTCGGCCGAGATCGCGGCATAGCCAAACTCGCCCAGCCTTTGCGCCAACGCCCAGGCAGCGGCCTCCCGGGCGGGGGTCACGTTGCGCGTCGCCATCACGCCACCCCCACGACTTCGGACCGGCGCGGGGTCGGCGCGGTGCCGGTAAACAGGCCGCGCGGGTCGAAATCGCCGCGCCCCATCCGTGCCCTGCCCAGAACCGCTGCGCGCTCATGCACCTGCGCGAGGTTGACGCAGACCCGCCGGGTCGAACCATGCGAGGCCTTGAGCACATCGGCGCGCAACTCGGTCTCGATCTCGACACCCGGCGCATAGATCGGCGCCAAATGGTTCAGGTCGGCCATGTCGGCGGGCTGCACCGCCACCCAGTCGAGCATGCGCCCGTGCACCCGCTCCCATTCGCGCAGCTTCTGCGGCAGCAGCTCCTCGCCGATCAGGATCACCGGTGCCTGGCTGCCCTCATAGATGTCGCGCACGATCTCGACCATGCGGCGGGTGACCAGATGATCGGCCTCGTCGATGATCAACGGCACCCCGGCCATCGCCAGAGCAGCGGCCACCCGGTCGACCATGTCGGCGGTGTTTCCCTTTACCGGCAGGCCCAACTCGGTCAGGATCGCGGTGCACAGGCTCTTCTTCGTCCAGGCGGACTTGACCTGCACCAGCACCCCGCGAAACTTGTTGGCGGCATAGATTGCGGCCGTCGACTTGCCAAAGCCCGACCAGCCGTAATAGCAGGCCATGCCCGGCAGGCCGGGGACCCGGTGCTGCACCCGGTCGATCAGCGCCGTCAGCGCCGCCACGTTCCGCAGGGGCGCGACACTGTTGTAAAGCCTCGTCTCGTCTGTCATTCTGGTCTCCTTGCTACCGCTCTTGCCGCCGGTGGGCCTGCACGCCCCCGGCGGTTCCCTCATCCGAAATACGCATCCCCGAAATCCGACCAGAGCATCCGCTCGGCCCGGTATTCCGGCGTGGATTGATAGACCCTCAGCCATTGCGCCTGCTCAGGCGTCACCTCGGCCCCGGCCTCGACACGCCGCTCCATCTCCAGCGCGCGGGCAAAGCGCTCGCGCGGGGCTTCGGGGGCAGGCTTCGGGGCCTGTCGCGCCACCAGATCGACCACCAGCGCAGCTTGCGCGGCCTCGATCCCCGGCTGCGGCGCAGGGGGCGCGACGGGTTTGGCGACAGGGTTGAACAGCGGCCGCACCACCTTGGCCTCAGGGGCCGGGGACGGTGCCACCGGCGCAACCGCGTCGAGGTCCAGACCCAGCTCGCGCGCTGTCAGGGCGCGGTGCGCCTTCAATGCCGCGCGCTCGGCCTTGAGCCAGTCGCCGCGCGCCTTGGCATGCAGCCGCGCCTCGTCGATCGACAGGAACCCGGCCTTCAGACGGCACTCGGCTTCACCCAGATAGCGGTTGTCGGCGCTGTAAATGTGCACCGCGCCATGCAGATCGGCGGGGTCAAAGCGCAGGATCACCCGCTCGCCCGCGACCGCGTGCATCCAGTCGGCCCAATACTCGTTGCCCTGCAGCCGCACGACGCCGGTCTTGCTGTCGGCGCGCAGCCCCTCGGCCCCCAGCAGCCACAGACGGCGCTGCGCCTCGGTCGCCTTGCGGATCGGCGCGCGCTCATAGCTCTCGGCAAAGACCTCGGCAAAGGACCGGCCCCATGCCACCTCGGACCGCCGCCCGCGCCGCAGGTTGTGCTCTTCGATCCCCTCGGCCACGACCTTGAGGAACTCCTCGAAAGGCACGGCGCGGCTGCCATAATCCTCGGGCTTGGCCTCGGGCTTGTTGCCGGTCCAGGCACCGTCAAAACGCGGGTCCTTGGCGATGGCATCGCACATGTCGCGAAACGCCCGCTCGATCGGCTTCGATTGCCCGGCATAGGGCGTGGCCCAGTGGATCTCGCAGCCCAGCCCGACAAAGAGGCCGGGGATGTCGTCTTCGCGCACCTTGAACCGGAACCGGGTCTGCGTGCCGCCGGTGATCAGCTTGGCGGCGAACTCGCGCCCGTTGTCGAGCACCACATGCTCGGGGATGCCCCAGTCGGCGATCATGTCGCCAGCGGCCAGCAGCACGGCGTTGGAATTGGCGGTCAGGTCCAGCCGCCAAGACAGGATGCGGCCCGAGTAAATGTCCTGAAACGCCACCATCTGCGGGCGCACCGGCGTGTTGAACCCCGGCCAGGCGACAAAGACGTCGAACCGGTGAAAGTCGCCGTTCACCACTTCCAGCGCATGCAGCGCGGTCTTGTCGCGCACCTGCGGCGGATACATCCGTTTCAGGGCGTCGAGCCCCTTGCGTGCCAGCACCTGCACCGGCTGGCTGACCCGTGCGTCCAGATAGCGCCGCATCGTGCGGTCCGGGGCGATGATCCAACCCTTGCCGCGCGCCACCCGCTCGGCCCGGCGCCAGCAGCTGGAAAAGGACGGACCGGCAAGGCGCAGATAATCCGCCTTCAGCCAGTCAAACGCCTCCTCGTCGAACTCGGCCCGCGCCACCTTGCGCGCCACAGCCCGATGCTTGGGTGCCAGATACGGCAAGCGGTCATCCGGGCGCACGCCCTCGACCAGACCCAGCCACGACCACAGACTGCGCGGGCTGACGCCCTCGATCTGCGCAACCTCGCGCACCGCCAGATCGCGGCCCAACCCGATCTCCAGCGCCTCGACGGACTGCACCGCGCGCAGCCGATGGCGCGCCTTGCCTTGAACCCCCTCGGGCAGCGCCTCGAACCACGCCCAGAACTCGCCCCGGTCACGCACCGGCGCGGGCGCAGGGGCCACCGCAGACGCCAGCAGCGCCTTGCGGGCCGCCAGCGGCAGCGCCGACCAGTGATACTCCCAGCCGCCCCCACGGCCTGCGCGCCGCCGCGCCAACGACGGGTTGGCGCGCAGGTTGATGCGCTTTACCCAGCGCTCAACATTCTGCTGCGTGCCCGGCACGTCGGGCAGCGCGGCCTCGGCCAATTCGTTGGCCGTCCACCAGAGCTTGTTGGGGGCGAGATCGCTCATTCCAGCGACCCCTCATACAACAGCGCCGACAGCGCCTCGCTCTGGTCGCGCACGAACCGCCGCTGCGCTTCTTTCGGCGCCCGCGACCACGCGGTCTTGAGCGCCTTCAACGCGGCTTCAACAGGGTCTTCAACCGGGGTGGCATCGCCCACCTCGGCCCGCCACTGGCGCCGCGCGGTGGCCGCATTCTTGGCAGTCCCGCCTGCCAGCTTCAGGACCACTTGCGCCCGCTCGTCGGCGTCCGTGATCTTGCCGATCTCGCGCAGATCACTGACTACGACCTTCGGCGCGCTACGCAGGGCGTCAATCTCGGCCCGCGTCAGCGCTTCGGCGGCGGCGATGGTCATGTTCACGGCCCGCGCCGTCACACCGCGACGATCCGCCACGATTTCTGCAAAGGAAAAAGTTTTCCTTTGCATCCCATGCTTCGCCAGTGCCCCCGCGATACCCCCCGCCGTCTCCGGATACTTGCGCACATAGGCCCGCCGCCACGCCGCCAGAAACACCGCGTCATCCAGCGCATTCATCCCGCCCGGCAGGTTCTGCCCGGCCTCCATCAGCGCCGCCTCGTCATCCGTGCAACTGCAGGCCACGACCGGGATCGTCTCGAACCCCAGCCGTCGCATCGCCTCGATCCGGTGGGCGCCGTCGATCAGCACAAAGCCCGCCTTCGTCTTGCGCACCACGACCGGGGTGGTGAACCCGTATTCCTCGATCAGGTCGATCAACGCCGCGACCTGATCCTCGCCAACCGGGCGCAGTCGGCCGCTGACATCGATCTCGGCAATCGGCAGGTCTTTGGTGGCGGGGTGATAGGTGGTCACTGCTCAGGCCCTTTGATCATCGTGTAAAAAAACCGCCGTTTGCCGCCCACCAGCTCCTGACGGCAGTCGATCACCGCGCCGTGGTGGCGCAGCTCGCTCATGCAGGCGTTGACCGCCATCACCCGCGCCCGGCGCACGACCTGCCGCGTGGTCACCGGCTTGCCTTCGCGCAGCAGCGCCAGCACGCGCTGCAACCGGGGCGATGTCAGGGGGGGCGGCGTGCATCATCAGCGGGCCGTCGGTGCGCTCGGGCGGCGCCCGTCGCCACCCCGGGCATAGCCATAGCCACTCAGCGCATCGCCCCGGCCGCGGCACGGCGTGCACATCCGATTGTGGATGCCCTCGCTGGCAAAGGTCGCGCCGCAGCTCAGGCAGGCCCTCGGGCCGCGCTTGGCAGCCGTGTCGACTGCCGCCTGCAACTGGTCGCGCTTGTCTTCGGCCAGTGCCAGGGCGCCCGGACCCCAGACGCGGCGACCATCGGGGTCCAGCACCAGATGCTTGCTCGACAGCGGGTCATACTCGACGCGATACCGCGCGAACCTTGGCGCGGGCATGTTATGCGCCTTGGCGGTCATGCTGCGGCTCATCCCAGCACCGCCCCGACGACGAGCGTCGCCCACAGCAGGCCAAACAGGCAGCAGGCGGCGATCAGGTCGCTCAGCCACTGGCGATCGAGCACCCGCAGCGCCCGCAGGATCATCCTCATGCGTCATCTCCATCATCAAGGATTGCGTTGATCAGATTGTCGTCCAGCACCACCGCCAGCAGCCGATGCGCCAGCCGTGCCGCCGTGGTGCCCCGCGCCCGCGCCGCCTTGTCCAGCCACTCGCAAAGCTCGGGCGACAGGGTGATCGGCAGCACCGGCGCTTGCCGCGCCACCCACAGCCAGCTGCGCACGCTGTGGGGCGTGACCGGTGCGTCGGGGCTCTCGGCGTTGATCGCCTCGACGATCTCGCGCACGCTGCGCCCGCGGGCTTCCAGCCCCCGCGCCGCGGCCCCGCGCGATTGGTATCCCAGACAGGGCTTGGCCATCACGCATCGCCTCTCGGCGGGCACCGGCGCGAGGGAGCTTCCCCCCGCGCCGGGCCACTCCTACCATCCGTTGCGCCAACAACCGGAAGGGACGGAGCCGAAGATGAGCGAACATCCAGTCTACCTGTCGTCGCTGTTTGCGCCGATCCGTGTCGAATGGTCTGCGGAGCGATCAGAACTCGCCGTGATCGGAACGATACAGCTTGGGGCAGACGGCCCTCAGCGCTCGGGCCTGCTTCTCTCTGGGGCAGCAGCACAAGAACTGATGCAACAGATGCGATCTCTGCTGGCGCATGTGGATGAAGGTGCAATAGGCCCCAGACCGCGCGATCTACAATAAAGCCCCACAAGTCGGACACCGCCCCCATCACGCGACCCTCCGCTTGGCGGTGGGTCGGGCGATGCCGCCCTCGGCATAGAGGCCATCAAGGCGCTGCCAGTATTCGTGGATGGCGCTCTTCTTCGGGCAGCGGTCGCCAAAACGGCGCGCCCCGATCTTCGCTGCCTTCAGCGTGCTCATCTGGCGGTGCTGGCGGGTCAGGAACTCCCTGACCTCCATATCGTCCCACCATGATGGCCGCCGCATGCTGGGCCAGATTGGCAGATGCGCCAGTCGCGCCAGAAAGGCCTCGTCGGGCGCGGGCAGCTCAGGCGCGCTGCGCCGAGCCAGCGCACGATACGCCCCTTCCAGTGCGGCGCTGCGCTCGGGCCGTCCGACCCCGGCAGGCCACGGCAGGTCGGCCGGCCAGTTCAGGTCAAACCACGCCAGCACCCGCTCGGCTGTCGCAGTGCGGCAATCGGCCCCATGCGTCAGCTTGTCAAAAAAACCGCCCTTTCCCAGCGCACGGCCCGAAATGGCATCCAGCGTCGTCGCTTCATGCGATGCCAGGGCGGCGGCCAGGCGCATCAGCGTTGCTGTCGTTTGTGACGCGGCCCCCATCACGCCGCCCCCTTCTTGAACTGGCGATGGTGCTCGTCCAGGCGGCGGAAATAGGCGTCATGGACAAACTCGCGCCCGGCGGCCTCGATCAGGCGTTCGCGCAGCGCCCGCCCGGCCACCCCGCGCGACTGGCCATAGCTGGCCTGCCGCGCATTGTTGGGGGTCACGCCATTCTCATTGCACCACTCGGTGAACGACGTGCCCCGCGCCCGGAACGCGCCGACAAGAATTTCGTGCAGAACCGAGCCCGGCTGGAGTTCTGGCGGCTTTTGTGACATACGATCCTCAAGGTTTGTCTTAGGTGCTCTTTTATATGGAGCAAGATGCGCTCTTTTTTAGAGAGCGTCAACATGGAATTGCGTAAAATTGAGCGACAGTCCCGGGAAAAGGCTGGCATCGTTTCGAAAGTCACTCGCTGTAAGCCAGCGGGACTTTTCGGCTAGCCTGGGCGTTAGCCCTGGCCGTGTAGGGATGATAGAGACAGACGCTTCGCCCCCATCACGCGCATTTCTTCAAAAGATATCAGACCGTTACCGGGTCAGTGCCGACTGGCTTTTGCATGGCACCGGCGATATGCTGCTGGCGGAAATGCCTGGCTTCGCAGGTCGGGCTGGCCGGATCGAACCGCCCGAACCGGGCAAACCCCTGAGCGGCGACTTCCGATTCGGATCTGAGGATTTCGCGATGATCCGCCGCATGGACCTCAGCGTTTCGGCGGGTTCCGGCCTTGTGCCGGTCGATGGCGGCGAGGCCGAAGCCCTTGCCTTCTCGCGCAGCTGGCTGTTGCGCAACCGCGTCAGCGCCGATCTGTCGGTTCTGGTCCGGGTCCAGGGCGACAGCATGGCACCCGGCATCCCGGATGGCGCACTGGTTCTGATCCACTGCGCCGAACGCCAGATCGAAGGCGCGGGCATTTATGCCTTCAATCGCGGCGATGCCTCGTTCATCAAGCGCATCACCCCCGTCAGTCGCAAGCCGATGGCATGGTTGATTTCTTCGGATAATCCCGCCTATCCTCCCGAGACCGTCAGCGGAGAGGCCCTAAACGAGATCAGGCCGGTCGGGCGTGTGCGGTGTGTGATGACCACGCTGACTTGAAACCTTTGGGAGGCGCGCCATGCTCGGGATCATCTCTGTTATTCTCTACATCAACATCTTGGTCGGACTGGCAATGCTCGTTCGGGGTGTCTTTCGGGTTGTGGGTGGTGACCCGGAAAAGCGCGACTTGGGTCGCCGTGAGGTAGTACATGCGGTCGTCGGCGTGCCGGTAATGGTAATTATTCTGCTCATGATTTCACCGTCTACCGTCTGAAAACGCGTGTAGGTTTATGACCCCCTCCGGCTCAATCCGGCGGATTGATTGTTCATGCATTACATAACGTTACATTGAACATACACGCTCCTCTCGGAACTTACCGCCCGCGTGTATGTTCCGGCGCTCCTGCTGATTCGATTCCGCTGCTAAATGCCTTTGAAATCAGGCTTTAAGTCCCGTTGAAGCGTCGTTGGCCGCAACTCTCCCTGCAAGGGTTTCAGGCTTTTCTGCAACTTTGCCTGTCCCGCACCTCCAGTCTCTGCCATCCCCGCAACCTACTGTTTTTCTGCCCTATTTGTCATAGCCCTTCCACATCCCCCCACTTCCGCCATCCCTGCAGATATCGCTGTCAACGCACAGCCGCAAACAACATCCGCCTTGTCCACAGCTATTTTCCCTTTACAGGGTTACGCCGGTGGCTCACTATATCTAGTAAGAACGGCAGAGAAGAACTGCCGCAATTTGCCAAGGTCACTGTCTATGGTGGCCGAGGCGTCTGTTGAGGCTAGAACAGAGAAAGCCAGGACATGCCCTTGTCCGAGGATCTGCTGAGCGACGAGATCCATCCGATCGACATCGTCGAGACTTTGGCCACGCATCACGCGTGGGAATTCGACCGTGTCGGGGACGACCAGATCGCCATGGCCGTCGAGGGTCAGTGGCGCAGCTATTCGCTGACGCTCGCCTGGTCGGGCCGCGACGAGACGCTGCGGCTGATCTGCACCTTCGAGATGGAGCCGCCGACCGCACGCATGGGCGAGCTCTACGAAGTGCTCAATCTGGCCAATGACATGATGTGGTCGGGTGGCTTCAGCTATTGGCGGCCGCAGGGGTTGATGGTCTGGCGGTATGGCCTGCTGCTGACCGGCGGCCAGATGGCGGCGCCCGAGCAGATCGACCAGATGATCCATGCCGCCGTCGCTGCCTGCGAGCGCTTCTATCCCGCCTTTCAACTGGTCGCCTGGGCCGACCGCGCCCCGGAAGAGGCGCTGAAACTGGCGATCAATCAGGCCTACGGGCGCGCCTGACCCCCTTTCCCCCGCGCCTTTGGGCCGCTAGGCTGGCGCCAAAACGGGGGACAGGATGAACCGTGACGATCTGGTAAACCGCGGTCTGGTGCTGCTGGGCTGTGGCAAGATGGGCTCGGCCCTGCTGGAAGGCTGGCTGAACTCGGGTCTGCCTGCGACCTCGGTGCATGTGATCGAACCCCATCCGTCGGACTGGCTGCGCGCCAGCGGCGTGCATCTGAACCAGCCACTGCCGTCGTCGCCCGCGATGGCGCTGCTGGCGGTCAAGCCGCAGATGATGGGCGCCGCGCTGCCCGCGTTGCAGGCGCTGGGCGGCGGGGCGACGGTGTTTGTCTCGATCGCGGCGGGCACGTCGATGGCCAGCATCGAAACCACCCTTGGCGCCGGAACCCCGGTGATCCGCGCGATGCCCAACACGCCCGCCGCGGTGGGCCGGGGCATCACGGCGCTGATCGGCAATGCGCGGGTGTCACCCGACGCGTTGGCGCTGGCCGAGGACCTGCTGGGCGCCGTGGGCCAGACCGTGCGCTTGCAACAAGAGGGCCAGATGGACGCGGTGACCGCGGTCTCTGGCTCGGGCCCGGCCTATGTGTTTCACCTGATCGAGGCGCTGGCCGCCGCTGGCACGGCGCAGGGCCTGCCCGAGGCTCTGGCGATGCAACTGGCCCGCGCCACCATCTGTGGCGCCGGCGAACTGGCGCATCAATCGGCCGAAAGCGCCGCGCAATTGCGCATCAACGTCACCTCGCCCGGTGGCACCACCGCTGCCGCGCTGGGGGTGCTGATGGATCAGGAGACCGGCTTTCCCGCCCTGCTGGCCCGCGCCGTCAAGGCGGCCGCCGACCGCTCACGCGAGCTGGGCCAATGATTTCGTTCGAGGATTTCCAGAAGGTTGATATCCGCGTCGGCACCGTCCTGACCTGCGAGCCTTTTCCGCAGGCGCGCAAACCGGCGTGGAAACTCAGTGTCGATTTCGGCCCCGAGATCGGCGTCAAGCGGTCGTCGGCGCAGATCACCGTGCATTACCAGCCGCAGGACCTGATCGGCCGGCAGGTGTTGGGCGTGGTCAATTTCCCGCCCCGGCAGATCGGCCCCATGCTGTCCGAGGTGCTGGTGCTGGGGCTTTACGACGGGGCGGGCGCCGTGGTGGTCATCGGCCCCGAACGCGCCGTGCCCAATGGCGAAAGGCTGTGCTGATGAAGCTCTTTGTCAGCCGCCCGCTGCCCGACGCCGTGCTCGCTGCGGCCAACGCGGCGTTTGACCTCACCGTGCGCCCCTCGAACGCGCCGATGAGTGACGGTGAGATGATCGCCGCGCTGCAAGAGCACGACATCCTGATCCCCACGCTGGGCGACCGCTTTCAGCCGCCGGTCTTTGCCGCCGTGCCCCGGCCGCGCGCCCGCCTGCTGGCCAATTTCGGCGTCGGCACCAACCATATCGACGTCGCCGCCGCGCAGGCTGCCGGGATCGCCGTGACCAACACCCCCGGCGCTGTCACCGATGCCACCGCCGATATCGCCCTGACCCTGATGCTGATGAGCGCGCGCCGCGCCGCCGAGGGCGAGCGTCTGGTGCGCGCGGGCCAATGGCAGGGTTGGCACCCGACGCAGATGCTGGGCTTGCACCTGACCGGCAAGACGCTGGGCATCGTCGGCATGGGCCGTATCGGGCAGGCCATTGCCCGGCGCGCACATTTCGGGTTCGAGATGCCAGTGCTCTATCACACCCGCAGTCCGCGCGATCTGCCCTTTGCCACGCCGGTTGCCGACCTGCGCGCGCTGATGGCCGCGTCGGATGTGGTGGTCATCGCCGTGCCCGCCTCGCCGCAGACGCACCACCTGATCGACGCCGCCGCGCTGGCCGCGATGCGCCCGCATGCCCATCTGGTCAACATCGCACGGGGCGACATCATCGACGAAGCCGCGCTGATCGCCGCGCTGCAACAGGGTCGAATCGCGGGCGCCGGCCTCGACGTCTATGAATTCGAACCGCAGGTGCCGCAGGCGCTGCGCGATCTGCCCAATGTCACGCTGCTGCCGCATCTGGGCACCGCCGCGCTGGAGGTGCGCACCGGCATGGGCTTGATGGCGCTCGACAATGCGCTGGCTTTTCAACAGGGAAGGGCCCTGCCCAATGCCGTCTGACCGCCGCCCGCTGCGCGACCTTGGGGTCGCACTTTTGAACGCCACGCTCCTCCTGATCGTCGCCGCGCTGATCCTCGCCGTCACGCTGGTCGTGCAGGTGCGCGGCCTCGCCTCGGACCTGCAGACCGGGTTGCAGGACCGCATCACCACGCTGCAACCGCAGATCGAGGCTGCCCGCACCGAGGCCCGCGCCGCGCTCGACGCGTTGGAATCCGCGCGCACCGCCGCGCCCGGCGCCATACCGCAAACCGCGCCGCCCGCCCTGACCGAGTTGCGCGCGCTGGTCGAGCGCCTCGAATCCCTCACGCCCGCTGCACCGGAAACCGAGCCCTTGTTGCGCCAGATCGCGCTGGCCATCATTGCCACTGCCGCGCGCGGGTTGCTGGCGCCCACGCCCTGAGCCGATTGGTCTTGCCCTGAACCTCACCCCTGCGACATCGCCGCCGCTGGACTTCCCTCTCCGCCAGCCTATCCTGCGGGCAAAGGAGTCTCCGATGTCCGCCACCCTGCCAGACCCCGAAGACCCCACCCGCCTGCCGCGCCTCGTGCGGCTTTATCTGCGCCAGATTGCTCTTGGCTTTGGCCTTTCGGCGGTATTCGTCGGTCTCTTGCTGGGTTTCAATGTCGCCAACCTGCGCAGCCTGATCCTGAACACTCAAGGCGGCGCGATCGCGGCCTTCCTGCTGTTCTTTTTCAACGGGTTGGTCTTTGCCGGCGTGCAATTCGCCATCTCGATCATGCGGATGGCCGACCCTGAGGACAAAGGCCCCAAAGGCGGGCACCGGGCGCCGTCTGCGACGCGCCAGCCCGCGCCGGTGCGGGTGGCGGCGCGCTAGGCGGGTGGCGGGCCCGCAGCGACCGTTTCAGGGGAGATTTCCCGAGAGCCTGAGTGAACAGGTGGGCGCCAGATACCAAGGCCAGGACCTTGGCAGAGCCAGCACCCTCGGAAATGCTTATCGGCCACTGGAAAAAGACCGTCCACGAGAAGAGCAGCACCCGCCAAGGATCAATCTAGGCACGCCGCCCCCCTGACGCAAGGGGCTGGACAGTAGATGTTCTTGGTTTATCCTACCTGAATGCGTGATGAGACCCTTCTTCCCGGCCAAAGGTTGCAGCGCGGCGTCAGCCGCTTGTTGCGCAGCCACGACTTTGCCACGCTCGAGGAAATGACTCCCGAACCCGGCCTGCGCGTCGACGTCATGGGGCTGGGGCCGCGCGGTGAGGTCTGGGTTGTCGAATGCAAATCCAGCCGCGCCGATTTCACCTCGGACCGCAAATGGCAGGGGTATCTGCCCTGGTGCGACCGGTTTTTCTGGGCGGTTTCGCCGGGTTTTCCGACCGAGATCCTGCCCGAGGGCGCCGGGTTGATCGTCGCCGATGACTGGTTTGGCGAGGTGGTCAGCATTGCGCCCGAATCCCCGCTGCCCGGCGCGCGGCGCAAGGCCCTGACGCTGAAATTCGCCCGCGCCGCCGCGCTGCGCCACCACGCCCTGCGCGACCCGAGGCCCTGAATGTCCAACGCCCCGCCGTTTCGGGCGGGGCGCTGGCATTTGACCTTGAGGCCGGGATTACTGCGAAACGCTTTCCAGATAGGCCCACATGTCGGCCGCGCCATCGGCCAGACGGAAGCTCATCGCCGAACGGGCGGTGGCGCCGCCGCCATGGGCACGCAGCCAGGCGGTCGGATCGGCCAGGTATTCGACGAACAGCGCTTCGGTCCAGGTGGTGCCCGCCGCATTCACGGCCTGCATGCCTTCGGAATAGCGGAACCCGTCCGCTGCCCCGACGACACGGCCCGGCAGGCCATACAGGTTCGGCCCGGTGCGGCCGCCGCGCTGGATCACCGTATCACCATTGGTGATCGAATGGCACGAGCGGCAATTGCGCCACAGCGCTTCGCCAGCGGCAGCATCGGCAAAGGCGGCAACCGACGACCCGGCCAGGGTCAGCGCGGTCAGGGCGGGCAGGGTGATGGCTTTCAACATGAACACGAACTCTCCGGCTGGGCAGGGCAAAAGGCCCCGAATTGGCGTTGCCCCTCATATAGGGCAGCAGGGGGGGGACAGTCTAGAGAATGCAGCCATTTGTCACAGGCATGTGCGGATTTACGCCTTCAGCCGATAGCCGCGCGCCAGCCAGACCCAGGCCAGCCCGGCCAGCGCCGCACTAGTCGCCAGCGTGACGCCAAGGCCCAGCCAGGGGTCGCTGTCGGACTGGCCCAGCCAGGCAAAGCGCGCGCCGTCAATCAGATAGAAGATCGGGTTCAGGTGGCTGGCCAGCGCCATCGCGGGCGGCATGGCAGAGATCGAATAGAAGGTGCCCGATAGGAACGACAGCGGCGTGACGACAAAATTGGTGATCGCGGCGATCTGGTCGAACTTGTTGGCCAGAATCCCGGCGACAATCCCCAGCGCTCCCATCAAGACCGACCCGGTGACGCTGATGACCAGCAGCCACAGCGGATGCACCGGCCAGAGCCCCAGCACCAGCCCCACCGCCAGCACGATCACCCCGGCGACCAGCAGACCACGCGCCACCCCACCCGCCAAATAGCCGAGGACCAGCTCCCACGGCGCCAGCGGCGGCATCAGCGTATCGACGATATTGCCCATCACCTTGGCGCCGACGATGGACGACGAGGTATTGGCAAAGGCGTTCTGCACCACCGACATCATCAGAATGCCGGGCGTCAGAAAGGCAACCAGCGGCACGCCGTCGACCGGGCCGCGTCCGGCACCCATCGCCAGCGCAAAAACCCCCAGGAACAGCCCCGCCGTCACCAGCGGCGCCGCCAGCGTCTGCTGCCAGACCGCCAGAAACCGCAGGGTCTCGCGCTGGGCCAGAGTGAGCAGACCGACCCAGTTCACCCGGCCAAACCGGCGCATCCCCATCGCCCTCAACGACAGTCCGGCAGTCAGGGTCTCGGCGGGATCGGGCATTTGCTGTCTCCTTGGCGGGGCAAAGTCGGGCGCAGTCCTTGCCTTTGCGGCGCGCTGCTTGTATCTCGGCCTCTCCCCGATAGAATAGGGGCAATCGACGCCCGTTCCGCCGGAAGGGGCCTTTTGCTGTGGAGCGTGACGCATGTCCTGGACCGACGATCGGGTCGAATTGCTCAAGAAGATGTGGACCGACGGCAAGTCGGCCTCGCAAATCGCCAAGGAACTGGGTTCGGTGACGCGCAATGCGGTGATCGGCAAGGTCCACCGGCTGGGTCTGTCCAGCCGGACCGGCGATGCCGGCCCCGAGGCCGAAGCCCCGGCCCCCGTGGTCGAGGCCCCCGTCGCCGCGGCGCCAACGCCCGCACCCGTCGCAGCCCCTGCCGCCGTGCAGCCGCCCGCAGCCGAGCCGACCCGTGTCGAGGCTGCGCCGACCGCAACCGAGATGCCTGAGGATAACGACGAGGACGAGGACGACGATCAGGGCCCGGCCCTGCGCCCCACGGCGCCCAACCTGGGCAGCGTCGTCGCCATGCCCGGCCGCCGCCCGATCGCCCCCGCCGGTCAGCCACTGCCGCCGCAACCCTCGGCCAACGAAATCTCGCCCGAGGCCCTCGCCAATGTGCGCGAGGTGGAAAAGACCGCGCGCAAACTGGGGCTGATGGAACTGACCGAACGCACCTGCAAATGGCCGATCGGCGACCCGGCGACCGAGGAATTCTGGTTCTGCGGCC
>CALESR010000263.1 GCA_937907485.1 uncultured Paracoccaceae bacterium
ATCCGGCCTAGTCTCGGTCTGGCGTGAGCCCAACGCGGCGCGCTGTGCCGACAGTTACGATTTCCCTGCGCTGGCCGATGGACGCGTGCGGCGGCTGGAGATCCCGCATCAGCGCCCTTCAGGGATGTCTGGATTTGTCTTCAACACCCGGCAGCCACGGTTCAGCAGTTGGCGGGTGCGCGAGGCGCTGATCCTCGCTTTCGATTTCGAGGCGATCAACACCGCGCTGACCGGCGGCACCGAGCCGCGCATCCAGTCCTATTTCGGCAATTCTGTGCTGGGGATGACCGCGGGCCCGGTCGATGGGCTGGTCGCCGAGGCCCTGGCACCCTTTGAGGACGCGCTGATGCCCGGCGTGTTGGACGGCTATTCCCTGCCGGTCAGTGATGGACGCGAGAACCGTCGCAACCTGCGCACCGCGCTGCGCCTTCTGGCCGAAGAGGGTTGGCAGGTCGATGGTCAAGGCGTGCTGCGCGATGGCGCGGGCGAGGCCTTTGCCTTTGAAATCCTGCTGCAACAGGGGCAGACCGACTATCAGACCGCCGCCAGCGCCTGGGTTGGCGCGCTCCGCACCTTGGGGATCGAGGCTCGCGTTGTCATGATCGACCCGGCGCAATATGTCGAGCGCACCAATGCTGCCGATTTCGACGTCACCTACATGCTGCGGCTGATGTCGTTGAGCCCCGGGAATGAACAGGTGCTTTACTGGGGCTCGGGCGGGGTGGATCAGCCCGGCTCGCGCAACTGGGCTGGGGTTGCGCTGCCTGCGGTCGATGCGCTGATCGCAGCGATGCTGACGGCCGAGGACCCGGCCGTCTTTACCGCCACCGTGCAGGCGCTGGACCGCGTGTTGATGGCTGGACGCTACTCCGTGCCCTTCTGGTTCTCACCCACCAGCCGCATCGCCGTGGCACGCGGGTTGCATTTTCAAGCGACCTTGCCCATATATGGGGACTGGACCGGGTTCTTGCCCGAGGTATGGTGGTATCAGGAATGAAATACGCAGTTCTTTTGTGCCTGACCCTGCTGACGGCCTGCAACACCGTCGAAGGAGTCGGCCGTGACATCTCGGGCGGGGCGACGGTCGTGCGCGGCTGGTTTACGCACTGAGGCGACTGACCAGCCTTCAGGCCAGCGACGTCACCCAGAGAATTGTTGCATCCTCGGGGCTGAGGCTGACAACATTGTGCCCCATCGAGGCGTCATAATAGGCGGAATCACCGCGCTTCATGTCGATCGGCGCATAGAATTCGGTGAAAAGCCGGATCTGCCCGGTCAGTACGAACAGGAACTCCTCGCCATCATGGCGCACCCAACCGTCGAAATCCTCGAACCGGCGGGCGTGGATGCGGGCGCGGTAGGGCAGCATTGCCTTGCGTGACAGGGCGCCGGCCAAGAGTTCGTGCTCATAGGTCGTGGTGACATGCGCCTCACCCTCGCCCGCCCGCGTCGTGGTCATCCGTCCACCGGGGCTGGCATGGCGCGGCGGGGTAAAGAGCTGCGGCACGCTGATACCCAGCCCCTCGGCCAGCTTTTTCAGCCCGTCATACGTCGGCGACATCTGGCCGTTCTCGATCTTCGACAGCGTCGAGCGCGCCAGACCGGCTGCCTGCGCAGCTTGCTCCAGCGTCCAGCCCCGCTCCTTGCGCAGCTTGCGCACCCGCTCGGGCAGATCGACCGGCGCAGCCAGCGCCTCTTCGCCATCGGCGCGGGCGATGCGGATGATATGCGGGTTGGACAGGTCTGACATGGCGCCTCGGTGCTCTGCGCACGCATCTAGCGCCAAAGCGCAGCCCTTGTCGAGGCGGCGCTAGGCTGAGCACCAGCCCCCCGTCTAGGCTGAGCCAACTCACCCCCTCGGGGGATTGTTCTGGAACAATGAGGGCAGTCGACAAAGACCAAACCCGCCGGAAGTCGCTCGAAAAGACCCCTTCAGAAGGGTGGAATGCCATCGCGGGGCCAGCGCGGGGTGAGGGTTTCGATCGTCAGGCACCCTTGCCCTTCCTGCGGCGTCGCATTACCTCGAATTCATGCACGCGTTCATCAACTCCGGCCCCTTTGCGCCCTGCCCGACGCCCTTCAATCTGGCGGCCTATGTGCTGGCGGCTGGACAGGCGACGCCGGACAAGATTGCTCTGCAGGTTCTGGGTCTGACCGGCGCCGAGCGCTGGTCTTATTGTGCCCTGACCCGTGCCGTGCAGGGCATTGGCAACGGCTTTCTGCAAGCCGGTCTGCTGCCCGGCGACCGGCTGCTGCTGCGGCTGGGCAATACCGTCGATTTCCCGTTGGCTTTTCTGGGGGCGATTGCCGTGGGGTTGGTGCCGGTGCCGACCTCATCGCAACTGACGGGGCCCGAGATCACCGCAATGGCGGCGCAGATCGCCCCGGCCGCCGTGGTCGCCGCGCCCGGAATCGCCTGCCCCGAGGGGGCTGTTCCCGTGATCGAGGCCCAAACGCTGCACTCCTGGCGTGGATTGCCGCCCTGCGACTGGGCGCTGGGCGACCCAGAGAGGTTGGCCTATCTGATCTTTACCTCAGGCACATCGGGCCGGGCGCGGGCGGTGATGCACGCACATCGGGCCGTCTGGGCGCGACGGATGATGTGGCAAGGCTGGTATGGGCTGACACCGCAAGACCGGCTGTTGCATGCCGGTGCGTTCAATTGGACATATACTCTGGGCACCGGCCTGATGGACCCTTGGGCGATTGGTGCCACCGCCCTGATCCCCGGTCCCGATGTCGCCATTGCGCAGCTTCCCTTGTTGCTCAAGCGCTTTGACGCGACGATTTTTGCTGCGGCGCCGGGGGTTTACCGGCAGATGCTGCGCGCCGGGATGCCGCCGCTGCCGCGGCTGCGCCACGGCCTCTCGGCGGGCGAAAAGCTGCCAGAGGTGACACGCGCCGAGTGGGTCCACGCTACCGGGACGGAGGTGCATGAGGCGCTGGGCATGTCCGAGGTTTCGACCTTCATATCGGCCTCGCCCTTGCGCCCGGCGACCGGCGGTGCCTCGGGCCATGTCCAGCCAGGGCGGCGGGTGGCGGTGCTGGGACCCGACTCCGCGCCGGTTCCGCGCGGCGTGGCCGGGGTGCTGGCAGTGGGGGCCGAGGACTCAGGCCTGTTTCTTGGATACTGGGGCCAGCCCGAAGAAACCGCTGCAAAATTCGCGAAGGGCTGGTTCATGACCGGCGACACGGTCAGCATGGATGATACGGGTGGCATCCATTACCTCGGACGCGATGATGACATGATGAATGCCGGGGGCTATCGGGTCTCGCCACTGGAGGTCGAGAAAGCAATGAACGCGTGCCCAGGCGTGCTGGAATCCGCCGCCGTCGCACTGCGGGTCAGCGAGACGACCGGCGTGATCGGCCTGTTCTATGTCGCGGACGACCCGGCGCCCGAGACCGGCGCGCTGCAGGCCCACGCCCAAGCGACGCTGGCGCGCTACAAGCAGCCTCGGCTGTGGCTCGCCGTCGACGCGCTGCCCAAAGCTGCCAATGCAAAGATCAACCGCCGTGCGCTGCGCGAGGGATACCGACCGACATGACCACCAAGCTCGACATCTTTTCCGACCCGGTCTGCCCGTGGTGCTATGTCGGCAAGGCGCGGCTGGAGGCGGCGCTGGAGCAGCGCCCGGATCACCCGCTGGTCATCGAATGGCACCCCTATATGCTGAACCCCGGGCTGCCGCCCGAAGGGATGGACCGGCGCGAGTATCTGCAGGCCAAGTTCGGCGCGCCCGAGGCAGTGGTGAAGGTGCATCTGCCGGTCGTCGCCGCCTGCGAAGAACTGGGCCTGCCGCTGGCGCTGGAGCGGATGCACCGCATGCCATCGACCCTTGATGCGCATCGGCTGATCCATTGGGCGGGCCTCGAGGGGCGGCAGCACGCGGTAGTCAGCGCGCTGTTTCGCGCCAACTGGGCCGAGGGGCGCGACATTGGCGACCGCGCGACGCTGGCGGCGATTGCCGGGGCGGCGGGGCTGGACGCGGCGATGATCGCCCGCCTGCTGGCCAGTGACGCCGACGCCGACGAGATCCGCACCCGTGACGCCGACATCCGTGAGCGGGGCTTGCGCGGCGTGCCCGGCTTTGTCATCGGACGGCGCTATGTGCTCAGCGGAGCGCAGCCGGTGGACACCTGGCTCGACCTGATCGACAAACTGGCGGCCGCCTGATGCAGGCCTCTCCCCGGCGCGAAATGCCGTTTGGCGAGTTTGTCGCCCTTGTTGCGCTGCTGATGGCCACAGTGGCGTTTTCCGTCGATGCCATGCTGCCGGTCTTGCTGCCGATTTCGGCCGATCTGGCACCCGGCGCGCCCCATGCCGGGCATGCGGTCATCACAGTGTTTATGGCCGGGTTGGGGCTGGGCACCTTTGTCATGGGGCCGCTGTCGGATGCCTTTGGTCGACGCCAGGTGATCCTGAGCGGGATCGCGGTCTATATGCTGGCCTCGCTGGTAGCGGCGGTGTCCGGCGACATGACGACCCTGTTGGCGGCACGATTCGTGCAGGGGCTGGGAGCCTCGGCGCCGCGCGTCATCAGTCAGGCGCTGGTGCGCGACCTTTATACCGGGCGGAT
>CALESR010000264.1 GCA_937907485.1 uncultured Paracoccaceae bacterium
TATCCTCAGGGGGGTGAGGCCGCAGGCCGAGGGGGGCGCGAGCGCCCCCCTTGCGGGTCGCCCGAGGCGCCCGCGTCAGCGGGCAACAAGGGCGAAACCCGCCCCGAACCCCTTAGGCCCCGAATGCCTCAGATCAGCTCGACCTCATAGCGCTCGATCACCGTGTTGGCCAACAGCCGCTCGCACATCGCCTTCAGCGCCACTTCTGCCGCCGCGCGGTCGGTTTCGGCCAGATCCAGCTCGATCACTTTGCCCTGCCGCACCGCCTCGACCCCGGCAAAGCCCAGTGTGCCCAGCGCATGGCGCACCGCTTCGCCCTGCGGGTCCAGCACTCCGGTCTTCAGCATCACATGTACGCGCGCCTTCATCGGGCCATCCTCAGTTCATCAGTTTCGGCTTGGTGATCGGCGTCGCGTTGGTGGGCATCACCCCCAGCCGCCGCGCGACCTCGGTATAGGCCTCGCTCAGGTTGCCCAGATCGCGGCGGAACACGTCCTTGTCCAGCTTCTGCCCGGTCTTGGCGTCCCACAGGCGGCAGCTGTCGGGGCTGATCTCGTCGGCCACCACCAGTCGCTGGAAATCGCCGTCATAGATGCGGCCGATCTCGATCTTGAAATCCACCAGCTTGATGCCGACGCCCATCATCACGCCCGACAGAAAGTCATTGACCCGCAGCGCCAGCGCCACGATGTCGTCGAGGTCCTGATGCGTGGCCCAGCCAAAGGCGAGGATATGCTCTTCGCTGACCATCGGATCGCCCAGCGCGTCATTCTTGTAATAGAACTCGACGATCGGCCGGGGCAGGGGCGTGCCCTCTTCGATGCCCAGCCGCTTGCTGATCGACCCGGCGGCGATGTTGCGCACCACCACTTCCAGCGGGATGATCTCGACCGCGCGGATCAGTTGCTCGCGCATGTTGACCCGGCGGATGAAATGGGTCGGCACGCCGATGTCGTTCAGCCCGGTCATGAAATATTCGGACAGGCGGTTGTTCAGAACCCCCTTGCCCTCGATCTGTGCGTGTTTCTCGCCGTTGCCGGCGGTGGTGTCGTCCTTGAAATACTGGATATAGGTTCCCGGTTCCGGGCCCTCATACAGGATCTTGGCCTTGCCCTCGTAAACCTTGGTGCGTCTTGCCATGCTCTTGGTGATTCCCCGCGGGGCCCGCACCCAGAGCGAGCCGATGAAGTTCCGCTCGCCTATACGCCATGCGTCCGCGTCCCGCAAGCGCGGGGCCCCCTTGCCGTGCCGCAGTTGCAAACAAGACTTGCAGCGCGGCCCCGCCTCGCCCATATCTGAGGCGAAAGCGCCAGATCACCGTAAGGAAAGGCCCCGCCGATGAGCACCTTTGACGACCGCGAGAACGCCTTCGAGGCGAAATTTGCCCATGACGCCGAAATGGCGTTCAAGGCCACGGCACGGCGCAACAAGGCGCTGGGCCTCTGGGCTGCGGGCCTTCTGGGCAAGACCGGCGATGCGGTTGACGCCTATGCGATGGCGGTGATCGCCGCCGATTTCGAGGAAGACGGCGACGAGGATGTCGTCCGCATGCTGGTGCGCGACCTCGCGGGCAAGGCCGACGAGGGCACGATCCGCACCAAGATGGTCGAACTGCTGCGCGCGGCCAAGGACAAGCTGGTCAAAGAGGGCTGACGCCTCATCATCGTCATGCGCCGCGTGCATTTGCGCCCGCGGCCCGAATATGCGAAAAGACGGGCGCGCCGCGATTTGCGGCGCGTTTTGCCTATCTGAAGGTGCTGCATGTCCGTCCTGACCGATCCGCTGAGTGAACTGCTGGCCGCGCGCGGTGTCCTGCTGGCCGACGGTGCCACCGGCACCAACCTGTTCAACATGGGCCTGTCCTCGGGTGACGCGCCCGAGTTCTGGAACGTCCTGCACCCTGAGCGCATCACCGCGCTCTACACCTCGGCGGTCGAGGCCGGGTCGGATCTGTTTCTCACCAACACCTTCGGCGGCAACGCCAGCCGCCTGAAACTGCACGAGGCTCAGGGCCGGGTGCGCGAACTCAACCGCGCTGGGGCCGAGATCGGCCGCGCGGTGGCCGACAAGGCGGGCCGCAAGGTGCTGGTCGCGGGCTCGATCGGCCCGACCGGCGAGATTTTCGCGCCGATGGGCACCCTGACCCATGAGGTCGCGGTCGAGATGTTCCACGAACAGGCCGAGGGGCTGAAAGAGGGCGGCTGCGACGTGCTCTGGGTCGAGACGATCTCCGCCGCCGAGGAATACCGCGCCGCCGCCGAAGGCTGCGCGCTGGCCGGGATGCCCTGGGTCGGCACCATGAGCTTCGACACCGCCGGGCGCACGATGATGGGCGTCACCTCGGCCGATCTGGTCAAGCTGGTCGGCAAACTCGCCAATCCGCCCGTGGGGTTCGGCGCCAATTGCGGCACCGGATCGTCGGACCTGATGCGCACGATTCTGGGCTTCATCGCGCTGGGGCCCGAATTGCCGGTGGTCGCCAAGGGCAACGCGGGCATCCCGAAATACGTCGACGGCGCGATCAAGTATGACGGCACGCCCGAGTTGATGGCCGATTACGCCGTGCTGGCGCGGGCCGCCGGGGCGCGCATCATTGGCGGCTGCTGCGGCACCATGCCCGTGCATCTGCGCGCCATGCGCGAGGCGCTCGACACCCGCCCGCTGGGCGAGCGCCCGACGCTGGACGAGATCACCGCGGCGCTGGGCCCGTTCTCGTCGGCCTCGGATGGGACCGAGCCTCCGGGCTGCGGCGATCCGACGCACAACCACGGCCGCGAGCGCCGCAGCAGCCGTCGCCGCGGCTGATCTGCCGCCAAATCGCCACAGTCACGCCCTTGAGGGGCCGCAGTCGTCCACAATAACGGCAGCATGGCCTCGTAACGATGGTGGTGTGACATGTGGTGCCGATTCGCAGATTTCATCCGGAATACCGACGGTGCGGTGACGGTCGATTGGGTCGTGTTGGCGGCTGCGGTCGTCGGGCTGGGCGTGACCTCGGTCAACGTGGTGCGCTCGGGCTCGAATGCGCTGGCCGCTGATATCCAGACATCGCTGAGCGATGCCTCGGTGGCGCTGATCTGTCAGGGCGGCACTTATCAGATGCGCTCGTATGTCGGCGACGCTGCCGGCGAGGCGCTGGACATCGCCCGCGAATTCTCCCGCTATTCGGATGAAGAACTGCGCGCCGGGTTCAACGATGTCTCGCACAAACTCGACAGTCTCCGCGCGGGTGGCGGCTCGGACGCGGATTACGACCGAAACCTCGACTATCTGTCAATCCTCGCCGCCGAAATGGACAGCCGCGGCGTGACACCCGACCGCGGTGTCCCCACGTTTGCCGAGGTCGCCGGGCTGGACGCCAGCGGCTGCGGCGCAGGTGGCGACGGGGCCGCAAGCGGTCCGCAATTGCTCGCCTTGGACGAAGGTCAGATCGCGTGGTATAACGAGTATCTCGCCGGGCTGCGCGACGACGAAGTGGTGGCCTATTTCAGCGAGCGGGAAGAGACCTATTATCAGGCCATCTCGAACGGCGACGATGAAAAGGCGCGCAACGTGCTGGATGAGTTGAATCTCATCTCGGCCGCGCTGTCCGAACGCCGCGACCGCGAGCGCGAGGCCGCCGAGGCGCAGGCCCGTTACGAGCGCGCCTACGAGCATTATCAATCTACCCTTCGCTGACAGCCCCCCGGCGGCGCCGCCAAATCGCCACACTCCTGCCCTTGGCGGGCCGCAGTTGTCTGCCATACCTGCAGCGTGACCTCGTAACGATGGTGGTGTGACATGTGGTGCCGATTCGAAGATTTCATCCGGAACACCGACGGTGCGGTGACGGTCGATTGGGTGGTGCTGGCGGCAGCGGTGGTCGGGCTGGGGGTGACCTCGGTCAACGTCGTGCGCTCGGGCTCGAACGCCTTGGCGGGCGACATCCAGACGTCACTGAGCGATGCCTCGGTGGCGCTGGTCTGTCAGGGCGGCAATCCCAGCGCAGGGGATTACCAGCTGGTGGCGCTGGTTGGCGACAATGCCGCCTCGGCCGACTATCATCGCGACTATTTCAGCCGCGTCGATGACGCGACCTTGATGGACTCGTATCGCTCGCAGATTCGCAAGATCGAAGACGTCCGCCGTGACGGGGCCGAGGTCGAAGTCGCCGATCAGGTCGATTACCTCGCCCTCATGGCCCGCGAGATCGAGGCGCGCAGGCTGGAGCTTGACCGCGACGTCCCCGGATTTTCCGAGGTTCACGCCTCGATCTATGGCGCGGCCGGCGGCTGCGGCGGCGACGGCAGCGGCAGCGGGGCCGAGCCGGGCCATGAACTGGCCTATTACAACGACCCGCGCCTCGAGGAAGACTATCGCGCCTATCAGGAAGAATTCCGCCGGCTCGACTCTGGCGTGCTGTCCGACACGGTCGCCAAGATCGACGAGCAGTTCCACGAGGCGATCAACAACGGCAGCCTGCAAGACGCCGCCAAACTGCTGGATCTGTCCTACATGATCTATCAAGAGGCCCTGTCGCGCGGCGACGAGCGTCAGACCGCCGAGGCCCAGGCCCACTATGAACGCGCCTATGCGACATGGCTGGAAACCCGGCGCTGACATTTCCAGACTTGCCGCCCCGATTGCAGGCGACTACATCGGCGCAAAGATCCAAGGGGGAAACGATGTTCACTGTGCCCGCATTGCGCGAGCTGCGCCGCTTTGACGCCAATGTCTCGGGCAAGGGACTCGAGGGTCTGCCGGAATGGGACCTGAGCGACCTCTACGCCAGCCCCGAAGCCCCCGAAGTCGCCCGCGATTTCGATTGGCTGGACCGCGCCTGCGCCGACTTCGCCGCCGCCTACGAGGGCAAGCTGGCGGGGCTGGACGCCACCACGATGCTGCGCTGCATCCGCGATTACGAGGCCATCGACATCGTCGCCGGTCGCCTGATGAGCTTTGCCGGGCTGCGCTATTACCAGATGACCACCGATTCCAGCCGCGCCAAATTCATGGCCGACGCGCAGGACCGGGTGACCAATGCCACCACGCCGCTGGTGTTCTTTTCGCTGGAACTGAACCGCATCGACGATGCGGTGATGACGGCGCTGCTGGCGGCGAATGCCGACCTTGCACGCTATCGCCCGGTGATCGAACGGATGCGCGCCCTTCGCCCGCATCAGTTGTCGGATGAACTCGAACGCTTTCTGCACGACCAGTCCACCGTCGGCGCCGCCGCATGGAACCGGCTCTTTGACGAGACGATGGCCGGTCTGTCCTTCAGCATCGAGGGCGAGGACGACCCGCTGCCGCTGGAATCCACCCTCAACCTGCTGACCGACCCGGCCCGCACCCGCCGTCAGGCCGCCGCGCAGGCGCTGGCCAAGGTGTTTCAAGACAACATCCGGCTCTTTGCCCGCGTCCACAACACCTTGGCCAAGGACAAGGAAATCTCGGACCGCTGGCGCAAGATGCCGACGCCGCAGCATGGCCGCCACCTGTCGAACCATGTCGAGCCCGAGGTGGTCGAGGCGCTGCGCAACGCGGTCGTCGCCGCCTATCCGCGGCTGAGCCACCGCTATTACGCGCTGAAAGCCAAATGGCTGGGGCTGGAGCGGCTGGAAATCTGGGACCGCAACGCGCCCCTGCCGATCGACAGCCCGCGGATGATCGACTGGGCGGACGCGCGCGAGACGGTGATGTCGGCGTATGGCGACTTCGACCCCCGCATGGCCGATCTGGCGGCGCCGTTCTTTGACCGCGGCTGGATCGACGCCGGGGTCAAGGCGGGCAAGGCGCCCGGCGCCTTTGCCCATCCGACGGTCAGCACGGTGCATCCCTATGTGATGCTGAACTATCTGGGCAAACCGCGCGACGTGATGACGCTGGCGCATGAACTGGGGCACGGCGTGCACCAGCGCCTCGCGGCGGGGCAGGGCGAACTGCTGTCGGCCACCCCCCTGACCCTGGCCGAAACCGCCAGTGTCTTTGGCGAGATGCTGACCTTCCAGCGCCTGCTGGCCAAGGCCAAATCACCCGCCGAGCGCAAGACCCTGCTGGCCGGCAAGGTCGAGGACATGATCAACACCGTGGTCCGCCAGATCGCCTTCTATGATTTCGAATGCAAACTGCACGCCGCGCGGCGCGAGGGCGAGTTGACGCCCGACGATATCAACGCGCTGTGGATGTCGGTGCAGGCGCAGTCGCTGGGGCCGGTGTTCCGCTTCATGGACGGGTACGAGACCTTCTGGTCCTATATCCCGCATTTCGTGCATTCGCCGTTCTACGTCTATGCCTATGCCTTTGGCGACGGGCTGGTGAACGCGCTCTATGCCGCGTATCGCGAGGCGCCCGAGGGCTTTCAGGACAAGTATTTCACCATGCTGTCGGCGGGCGGCTCGATGCACCACCGCGAGTTGCTGGCGCCCTTTGGCCTCGATGCCTCGGACCCGGCGTTCTGGGACAAGGGCCTCAGCATGATCTCGGGCTTCATCGACGAGCTGGAGGCGATGGAGGACTGACGGCAAAGAAGGGGGGCGCTGCCCCCCTCGGCCTTGCGGCCTCACCCCCCGGGATATTTGAGCGAGCAAAGAGGGGGGGCGCGGCGTCAGTCCTTGAAGTTGCGGCTGTCCTTG
>CALESR010000265.1 GCA_937907485.1 uncultured Paracoccaceae bacterium
ACAACGCCACATCGGCAACCGCGGGAAGCGCGGCGGATTGCTGAACCGGCGCAGCCGCGGTTTCGGCCTGGACGGCGGACGCCGTGGCGTCGAGGCTGGCCGCAGCCTCGACCGGCGCCAATGCCACCGGTTGCGACGCGACAGCAGCGGCGGCCTCGGCAGTGGCGACTGTCTCGGCAGGCAGCGCCTCGTCGAGGGCCTGCTGCACAAGGGTCTCCAGCATGGCGTCGGGGTCGCTGGCGACGACCTCTTGCGGCGCGGGCTCAGGGGTGGCCGGCGGCGCCGTTTCGGGCGCGGCGGTGGCCACCTGCTCGGGCGGGCTGTCAGGCGCGGGCAGCGCCGCGGGGGCCGAAACGGGGGCCGGGTCGGCGCTGGTCAATTGGCGCGGTTGCTCGATCTGCGGCAGGGTGGCAGGATCGCCGCTGGCATCGGCCAGTTGGTCCGAAGGGTCCGGCGTAAAGTAGAGGGCCCAGACCGCGACCGCGACAAGGATGAGCAGCAACCCACCTGCCACTGTCAGCCCGCGACGCGCCATCGAGGGCTGGCTGGCGGTGTTGCCCCGCGCCCCGAAAATGGTCATCGCGGCCTCTTCGCGGCTGCGGTCGCTTTCGTTCATCGGCGGGCGCGAGGCAGGGACGATAGGCGCGGGATCGGCAGGCGCTGTGCGGCGCAGCGCCGAGACGCGGCTCAACGCGGCGAGAGCCGTCGAGCGGGCCTTGTCCACGGCGGCGGCGGCCTTGCGTGGGGCATCGGCGGGCAGAATGGCGATCCGGCCACCCGGGCCGGGGGCGGCAGGGCGCGCCGGGCCGGACGCGGGAACAGCGCTGACGGCCGCCGCAGTGCTGCGGCGCGAGGCAAAGGCGACGGCCTCGGTGGCTGGGGCGTTGACGGGCGGCGGCGCGGGAGCGGCCAACTGCGGGGCGGGTGGCTGGCCCGGTTGCAGGGCGACTTCGGCCTGTTCGCGGCGCAGACGCGTGCCCAGACGACGCACCATGTCGCCGACCAGCGCCCGGGGATCAGGCCGCGGGTCGGATTTGACCGGGGCGACAGAAGCCTCAGCGCGCGGCGGCTTCGGGGCAGTGGGGGCCAGAGCGGCAGGAGCCTGGGCAACCGGGGCCGGGCTGGCGGCGCGCTGTGCAGGCGGCTCAGTGTGAACCGCGGGCGCAGATGGGCGCGCGACGAGCGCGGGCGACGGGACAGGTCCGGCGGGCAGCACCGGCGCTGCGGGCCGCGGGTCAGCAAGGGGCGGCGCGGCAATCGCCGGGGCGGGCGGCGAGGTCATGGCCGGTCGCGCGGCAGGCGGCGCAGTGACAGGCGCGGCGGCCGTCGAGGCCGCAGCGCGGGTGGCGGGCCGGGTCACCAGCCGAATCGCTTCAACGTCGCGCTGCACCTTGTCACCGGCGGGCACATGCACCTTGGCCACCAGCGTCTCGCCAAACCACGGCTCGCCAACGAATTGCCCGGGCTCGGGGATGGCGACAAAGGATACCGGGTTGAAACCATAGCCCTCGGCAAAGGTCTCGGCCTCGGCCAGAGTTTCACGCGCGCAGATCACCACCAGCGCGTGATCGTCCTCGACCGCCCAGTCATAGGACAGTTCATCGATGGTATAGGGGGTCAGCCGCTCGATCTCGGCCTCGATCTGATAGCGCCGGGCCTCGTCGGTGGGGCCGGGCGCTACGATCATCGCATAGCGCACCTCATCGGGTGGCAGCACCACCTTGCAGCGCACGCCGGACGGCTCGAGCGCGCCTGCCTCGGCCAGCAACCGGGCGCAACCCGCGGCCACGTCGTCGTTTTCAAAGGAAACGGCACCGACGGGCGACCAGCCGGCCGCCTCGCGGTGCAGCAGTTCTGCGCCGTCATTCGACAGCTTCAGGGCGAAATTCGGTTTCATACCGCGCGTTTACCACAGCCCTCAGGGAAGCGCCGAGTCACCGACTCGTGCATTCCCTCCCCTATAGCAGGAATCCGCCGATGAATGCAAAAGCCCGGCAGCGGTGCCGCCGGGCCACAGGGTTTCGCCCCGCCGTCAAACCTTGTCCAGCGCCTGCGCCAGATCGGCGATGATGTCAGCGGGGTCCTCGATGCCGATCGACAGCCGCACCACATCGGGCGCGGCCCCGGCGGCGGCCTGCTGGGCCGGGGTCAACTGGCGGTGCGTCGTGCTGGCCGAATGGATCACCAGCGAGCGCGCGTCGCCCAGATTCGCCACATGGCTGAACAGCGACAGGCTGTCCACCAGCTTGACACAGGCCTCATAGCCGCCCTTCAGTTGAATGGTGAAGAGAGCCCCTGCCCCCTTTGGCAGCAACCGCTGCGCCCGCCCCTGATAGGGCGACGAGGCGAGGCCGGGATAGGTCACCGCCTTGATGGCCGGGTGCTTTTCCAGCCATTCCGCCACGGTCTGCGCATTGGCGACATGCTTTTGCATCCGCAGGCTGAGGGTTTCGACCCCCATCAGCGTGTAATGCGCCGCCTGCGGGTTCATCGTCATGCCCAGATCGCGCAACCCGATGGCGATGCCAAAGAAGGTATAGGCCAGCGAGCCAAAGGTCTCGTGAAACTTGAGCCCGTGATAGGCGGGTTCGGGATCGGCCAGCGAGGGGAACTTGCCGTTCGACCAGTTGAACTTGCCCGAATCGATGATCGCGCCGCCGGTGACGGTGCCGTTGCCGGTCAGGTATTTCGTCGTCGAATGCACGACCAGCGTGGCGCCCATGGCGATGGGATTGGCCAGATAGGGCGTCGCCGTGGTGTTGTCGACCACCAACGGGATGCCGTGGCGGTCCGCAATGGCGGCCAAGGCCGGCAGATCACTGACATAGCCGCCGGGGTTGGCGATGGTCTCGCAAAAGATCGCGCGGGTGTTGCCGTCAATCGCGGCCTCGACAGCGGCCAGATCGTCGGTATCGACGAATTTCGTAGCCCAGCCAAAGCGTTTGAAGACTTGCGTGAACTGGGTGATCGTGCCGCCGTAAAGGCGGGTCGAGGCGACGATGTTCAGCCCCGGCGCCATCAGAGGATACAGCGCCATGATCTGCGCGGCATGGCCTGACGAAGTGCAGATCGCACCCACGCCCCCCTCCAGCGCCGCCAGACGCTCGCCCAGCGCGGCGACGGTGGGGTTGGTCAGGCGCGAATAGATATAGCCGACCTCCTGCAGGTTGAACAACGCCGCCGCGTGGTCGGCATCGCGGAACACATAGGCGGTGGTCTGATAGATCGGCACCTGCCGCGCGCCAGTGGCCGGGTCGGGGCGGGCGCCCGCGTGAACTTGCAGAGTGTCAAAGCCGGGGGTCTGGGTCATGGGAAATCCTCCTGTTGCGCGCGAGGCTAGTGGATCGGCGGCGCGTGGGCAACGGGCGCGATGGGCGACCGCTGCGC
Source organism: uncultured Paracoccaceae bacterium (assembly GCA_937907485.1). GTDB lineage: Bacteria > Pseudomonadota > Alphaproteobacteria > Rhodobacterales > Rhodobacteraceae > Pararhodobacter. The sequence continues at coordinate 3,388 of CALESR010000265.1, forward strand.
AGAGGCGCGAAAGACAATCGCCCGCGCCGGGGCCGGGAAGAAGGGCGTTTCGCCGCTGCGCTGACTGCCGAAACGACCGTTCGCCGCCAACCCATCGCGCTGGCACGGCAATCTTAATGAAATGCGCCCCGATGGGGTGACCACCGGGGCGCGGACTGCTGAAAAGGGCTAGAACAGGCGTAGGTGATGAAATTCGAAGACAAAGGGCTGGATCAAGGTCTTGCGCGGTGCACCCGCTATGATGCCTGTCTGTCGGACGGCGCTGGGGATCGGTTCAAAGAAAATTCGCAGACTTGGGCTGCAGAAAGAAAAAACCCCGGAGCGGCGCTCCGGGGCAAAGGTAGGGACAGAGGGCGACCGGATGCTCCGGGACGAGCGTGGATCCGGGGGGGAAGGG
>CALESR010000266.1 GCA_937907485.1 uncultured Paracoccaceae bacterium
CCACCACCAGCGCCTGCGTAGCGGCGACCAGACGGGGGACAAAACGGTCCCAGACACTGCGCTGCACGAAAAGCCGCGAGCCCGCGATGCAGCTTTGCCCAGTGGACGAGAACATCCCGAACAGCACACCCGCCAGCGTCAGGTCCAGATCGGCGTCCTCAAAGACGATGGTCGGCGACTTGCCGCCCAGTTCCAGCGCCACCGGCATCAGCTTGTCCGCCGCTTGCCGGGCGAGGGTGCGGCCGGTCACGGTGCCGCCGGTAAAGCTGACACGCCGGATGGCGGGGTGTTCGACCAGCAGGTTGCCGATCTCACGGCCCGCACCGGGCAGGACCGAGAACAGACCCTTTGGCAGGCCCGCGTCCTCGATGATCCGCGCCAGTTCCAGCGAGACCAGCGGTGACCATGACGCCGGTTTCAGCAGCACCGCATTGCCCGCCGCCAGCGCCGGTGCCACCTTTTGCGCGTCCGAGGCGATGGGCGAATTCCACGGCGTGATCGCGGCGACCAGCCCCAGCGGCTCGTGCACCGAGAGCGTCAGCGCATCAGTCCGCTGCACCGTGGCGGTGTCGTCCAGCGTCTCCAGCGCAGCCGAAAAATAGCGAAACGTTCCGGCGGCACTGGCGACCAGCGCCGAGGTTTCGCGCAGGGTCTTGCCGGTGTCGCGGGTCTGGATATGGGCGATACGTGGGGCGTTGGCCTCGATCCCCGCCGCGATACGGGTCAGGAACCGTGCGCGCTCATGCGCCTTCAGCCCGCGCCATGCGGGATCGGCCTGCGCGACGACAGCACGCGCAATCGCACGCTCGCCATCGGCGCGGCTGGCGCCCGCAAAGCGGCGGTTCAGGCGGCCATCGGCGGGATAGGTCGAGATGATCTCGGCCCCGGTCCCGGTCTCCCATTCGCCGCCGATGAACAGGCGGCCATCGGGCAGGTCGGTCATATCGCCACCTCGCGCATGCGGTTGAGCACCTCGCGTGCCACGGAAAGCGCGGTCGCCGCCGAGGTTTTCGGATTGTCAGGCGAGGGGTTGCCCTGGATGCGGATCGCATACTCGGCCGCCCCGGCGCTGACGCTGAATTCATGGATGTTCTGCGTCACGGCAGGGTCGGCAATCATCCGCACCTCGGTCGCGTCAAATCCGATCCCGGCCAGCGCCAGTGTTGCCGCGACATTGGCGTTCTTTGGGTAACTCAGCGCCGCGTTTCGGGCAGAGCCGGTAAAGAAACAGGCCTCGTCGCGCAGGGCGGGCAGGTCCAGCAGCCCCTCGGCCGGGGTGCCGATCCAGGCCAGCGGCGGCTTGCGCGAGGTATAGACGACGCGGGAAATCCCCGAAGGGCGCAGCGCCGACAGCAGGTCCACGCCGCCAATCGCCCCGGCAGGCAGCACGATCCGGGTGCCACCGTCGCGCGCGGCCTGCCGGACAGCGGCGAAAAGCCCCTCATCGGCCAGGGCGCCGATCGAGACAACGACGCACTCGATTCCGGCACGCAGGGCAGGCAAAACCGTCTCGGCGATGGCCGAATGCCCCGCGTTTTCGACGATCAGGTCCGGACGCGCGGCGATCAGCGCAGCCGGGTCGGTAAAGACCTGCGCGCCCTCGACCACCTCGGCCCGGCGCGTCAGCAGGCTGAGGCGGGCAGGACGCGCGCCTTCCTGCGCCAGCACCGACAGCAGCGCGCGGGTGATGTTGCCGTATCCGATGATCCCCAGATGCATCGCTCAGACCTTGTTGCCAGCGGCACCGGCGGGCGGACCCGAGAAACTCTCGCCGAAGGGGCCGATGGCCAGCATGTCCACTTCGATCAGGCGGGGTCCGGGGGCGGCAAGGGCCGCATCCAGCGTCGCGGCAAAGGCGCCGACATCCGACACCCGCACATGCGGCAACCCGATCGAGGCGCAATGCAGGGCGAAATCCGGGGTCTGCAGCGCCGAATAGTGGTGCCGGCCCTGATACTGCGCGTCCTGGATGTTGCGGATCACGCCATAGGCCTGATCGTTCATCAGCACATAGACCAGCGGCGCCTGTTCCTGCACCGCGGTAATCATCTCGGCAAGGCCCAGTTGAGTGCCACCGTCACCGATCAGGGTGATCGCCTTGGCGCCGTCGCTGGCCAGCGCCGCGCCGACACCCATTGCCACACCCTGCCCGATACCGCCCCCCAGCGCATGCACGCCGAGGCCCGGTGCGGCAAAGCCGACATAGCGGTTGCCAAAGGTCGAATTCGAGATCGTCACATCGCGCACCCACGGATGCCGCCCCGTCGCCATCCGTTCGGCGAGCGCGTCGGCGACCACCCGGTAAGGGCCCATCTGCGCGCGCAGGCGCCCCTCGGCGGTGGCACGGGCGGTGGCGATGTCAAACCGCAGTTGCGGGTCGACCTCCAGCCGGTCCGGCAACACCGCAAGCAGGCGGCGCAGGGTATCGGCGGCGTCGCCGTGCACGAACAGTTCGACCGGGTAATTGCGCCCGCCTTGCGAGGCTTCGGCGTCGATCTGCGCCAAGGGTCGGGGCAGGCGCATCGCGTTGTTCAGGGTCTCGTTCCCGCGCAGGCGCGAGCCGACGACCAGCATGAAATCGGCGCGGGCATAGAGCGCCTGCGCTTCGGGTGTCATGTTGTAGGCGCCCAGATTGGCGGAATTGTCCTCAGGCACCACGGCACGGCCATTGGTCGACGTGACGACACCAACGCCGCGGCGAGCCAGTTCGGCGGCCTCGGGTCCAGCCTCGCGGGCGCCGCCGCCCAGCCACAGCATCGGCCGACGCGCCTCGCGCACCAGTTCTGCCAGTGCCGCGATGGCGGTATCCGAGGCGCGCGGGCGCTGGGGCTCGACGGGCAGAATGCGGGTGGCGCGGGCAACGGTGCTGCGTTGCACATCGACCGGGATTTCCAGCGACACTGGGCCCGAGGGCGCACTGATCGCCGCCGAGACCGCCGCTGTCAGCGTGCCGATCGCCGACGCGGCACTCCACAGGCGGAAATAGGCCTTGGAGATGCCTTTCAGCATGTCGGGCTGGCGCGGCACGTCATGGATCGGCGCGCGGTCGCGGTCGGCAAAGGCGACATCCACCGTCGAGGTGATGTGCAACAGCGGTGTGCCTGCCGTCAGCGCCTCGACCTGCGCACCGGCGGCATTGCCCGCCGCCGTGCCGGTCGAGGTCAGGACCACCCCCAGCCGCCCGGCGACACGCGCATAGGCGTCGGCCATGTTCATCGCTCCGGCCTCGCCGCGCGCCGGGACAAACCGGATGCGTCCCTGCCGCGCGATGGCGTCGAGGATCGGCATGTTGTGAATCGAGATCACGCCAAAGACGGTGGTGACGCCGATTTCGGCCAGATAGCGGGCGATGAATTCGCCGATGGTTTCGGTCTGGACGACGGGTTCCAGATGCATGATCGATTCCTTGCGGCTCAGATGTGGCGGGACAAACCGCCCGAGACTTCCAGTTGCGCGCCGGTGATATAGCTGGCGGCGCGCGATCCCAGAAAGGCGATGGCGGCGGCGGCCTCGGCGGCATCGCCCAGACGGCCCAGCGGAATGCCCTTGGCGCGGGCGAGATCGGCATACCATTGCTCGCGGCTGACCGATTGGTCGGCGCGCTCGGCAAAGCGGCGCGACCATTGACCCGAACCGATCAACCCCAGCAGCACCGAATTGACCCGCACCTCGGGCGCCAGTTCGATGCTGAGCGATTTCAGCAGGTTCTGCACCCCCGCGCGGGCGGATGCGGTGGCGACCATATGCGGCTCGGGCTGATAGGCCAGCAGGGAATTGACCGCGACGATGGCGCCCTTTGCGGCTTTCAGCATCGGCAGAAAGGCGCGCGTCGGGTTGATCTGGCTGAAGAGTTTCAGCTCATATTCCGCGCGCCAGTCGTCATCGGCGGTATTGGCAAAGGTGCTGACGCGGCCCTGCCCGGCGTTGTTGACCAAGAGGTCGCAGGCGCCGAACCGGGCCCGCACCTCGTCGGCAAACGCCTGCGTGGCCTCGGCATCCAGAACGGAAAAGGCCCGCCACAGCAACCGTTCGGCGCCGTGGTCGCGCGCCAGCACGGCGGCGACATCGTTCAGCCGCCCCTCGCCGCGCGCGCAAAAGGCAACCTGTGCGCCCTGCTCCAGCAGTAGCCGGACCGTCGCCAGACCAATGCCGGATGAGCCGCCGGTGACCACTGCCACCTGTCCGTGATAGGGGGCCATCTCAACCCCTCCGCAATTCGGGAAAGCCGGGGTCCGGACGGCCCTGCATCACCGCGCGCTGCGCGGCAGTGGGCGGGCCAGCGGTCATCCACTGGTCCATCTTTTCGGGCACATCGCGAGGCCAGACCTGCGCCTCATGCGTGGCCTCGTCGATCTGTTGCAGTTCCGAGGTGAACTCGATCACGAAACCCGAGGGCGAGACAAAATAGGCGAATGGATTGTCACCCGGCCCATGCCGCCCCGGCCCCCAGGTCGGCACGATGCCACGTTCGCGCATCCGGCCGATCGAGCGCATGTATTCGTTGATCGAGGGCAGTTCGAACGCCACATGGTTGACCGAAGGGTAATACCCGCGCACCAGCGCGATGGAATGGTGATCCGAGGCGCAGCGCAGGAACACCATCTGGTCGGCGCTGTAATCCGAAACCTTGAAGCCCAGAGTGCGGCAATACCACGCCTGCAGCCCCTCCATGTCGGCGGTGTTCAGCACGACATGGCTGACCTTGCGCGGATGGGCAAAGGTGTCTTGCGCTGGGTGCTCCCGCGCCTCGGTGCGAAAGCGCAGGCGGCGGTTATCGGGGTCGAGGAGTTCAAAGCCGTACCCCCCGGCGAAATCCTCGAAGGGCGCAGGGGCGCCCAGTACCATTTCTCCCAGCGCCACCAGATGCGCGTGCAGTGCATCGGTGCTGGCGCGGTCATCCATGGCGA
>CALESR010000267.1 GCA_937907485.1 uncultured Paracoccaceae bacterium
TGTTGGGAAGCGACAGCGCCACGGAAAACGGCCCGGTGGCCAGCGGCGTATAGGTCACCTGAAAGGTCGTCGACGCGCCCGTTGCCAAGGTGCTCAATGCCGGTTGCGTCAGCGTGCCGACACTGGCGTTCACCACGGTCCCCGACGTCACAGTGCCCAGCGTCAGATTCGCGTTGCCCGCGTTGCTCACCGTATAGGTGACGGTGACCGGTTCGCCAATGACCCGATCACCCTGCGCATCGCTCGCGCCATCGCTGACCGCGCCGCTGATGGACGAGGTCACCGCGATGTCGGATGGGGCCGGGGTATCGTAAAGGCCGCCGGTGACCACAATGTTGGTGACGCTCGGGACCAGCGGCGTCGCCACCGGAACAAAGATGTCCGCGCTCAGGACCACAGTATCAAAGCCATCGGCTGACGGGAAACTGAACTCGACGGCGCAGGCACTGCCCGGAGTGATTTGGGCGGCAGTGGAATACGGAATGGTACAGCCCGGCCCACCAGTGATACTCGGGGTAGCGTAGTCCCCCCCTACGTAGTCGAAGACGAATACGTTTACGTAGGTGCTGTATCGCTGCAAGCCGAAGAAGGGACCGGAAGCGTAAGCGACAGTGCACGTGCTGCCCGATACGTTTTCCTGCAGCCAGAAGCTGGGCGAGCCAACGGTGGTGGAATCCGGACAGCGCGTCGATGCGTCGGCGGAGGTTGCCGACAGGCCCGCCAAGACAGGGAGGCAGAGCAAGAGCGCCGCAACGGCAAGGTTTCGCAGGGCACGCGCCGCAAAGGCGCCCGCATGATGGACCCGCATCAGGGTGGTTGCGATCAAGGCAAACGTCACGGCACTGGCACAAACACCCTGCGGAACTTCAAACATATTTTGACCAATCGAAAAAAACTTTCCTCTGCGTAACCAGCGTTTGTTCACTTGTGAAGCCGGATTGTCGCGCCGGGGCGGTTGCCACCGGGAAATCGACAAAACAAACTCAGGTTTGGCCATTTTGGCAACACCTTGGGCAGGGAAGCGTCCGGAAAGAGAGGGCGCTCGGCAGGCGGTTGGCCATGCCACGCGCGCGCGGAAACCGTCCGCGATCAGCCGTCGTATGGTGGAGGGGTTCCCCCGATCGGCACGGGCGAATCCTGCGCGCAGCAGGGCACCGACTGGGTCTGCCGGTGGCTCGGGAACCCGGTGCGCCGGGCGGCCAAAGGGGCGGTCGAGGATCGCCACGGCGGGCTAGACCCGGGCCTCGCGCCGCCGCGATCTGCCTTGCAAGAAACGGCGGACCGGCTAACACTGGCCCGGCGCAGCCTCTGGACGTGCCCGAGGCGCCAAGAGAAAGTGATATCTTCGATGCGAGGCGATCAAATAGGTCTCTCGCCCGCGCGGGTTGCGGGAAACAGCGTTTCCGCAGGAATGCCGCCCGGCAGAAGATCAAGGCGGGTATTTTTCGGCACTCTCGCAATCCTTATCGGATTTCTCTTCGGATTTGCTAATTCGACACTCTATTTGCCCTTCATCATGCACGGCGATACGGCCGCCATGCAGGTGCTCGCCGACGCGATCCTTGAAGAGGGCAACTTGTTTCCGACGAGCTTTCAGTTCGGCAACCAGATCATGCTCTTCAGATCCAGCCCGTTCATTGCGGTTGCGATGTTTGCAGGATTGGAAGACACAATTGCGTTCTCGGTCGGCACGGCACTTTCTCTTGCATTTTGGTCCGGCGTTTTTTTCGCGATCTTGACGGCGTTCCTCAAATCCCCCTTTCGTGCCTTTTTCTGTGTCGCCTTTTGCTTGATACCGCTGGCGTCTTGGGAGGCTGACTACATCCTGGGACAACAATCCCATCTGGCAAATTGCGTTCTGGCCGCCGGAGCTGTCCTTTTGTCAATCGAATGGGTCAAAGGCGGCAGAAAAATATCGCTGGCATGGGGCAGTATTTGCCTTCTCCTTGTTTCACTCGAAGAGCCGTTGCGTGCGGTCCTTATTGCAACTCCTCTGATGTTGCTCTTGCTTTTCGCAAAATCTCGCCAAGCAATAATCATCTTCGTTGCCGCACTTGGATCTAGCATTCTCTTGGGATTCGCGATGAACGAGGGCCTGAAGGCCATTAACAGCCCTGCTGTCCAAGATTATGCGTCCTTCATGTCCACCCGTGGACCCCGCGAAATGATGGAAATTCTGGCGCACGGTTTCAGTGAGCTCTTTTTCGAGTCCACGACAGTTTCACAGTCCGCAGATCAGCCAACGACAGTCCTGATACTTGTCAATTCCGCCCTCAGCATTGCCTTTGCAGCAGTATTTGCAGTCACTTTTTTCTATTGGATGGCCCGATTCTTTCGCGTTGTGGTTGGGGTGACCTTTTACAAGGATTGGGCTCAACCGAGGCGTTTCAACCGTGTTCAAATCGCCGCATGTGTCTCCGTTGTCGGGATTTTGATGGGCGCCATGGCGGTTACAATGGTGCCCCGGGATTCACCTGACAACTATATTTACATGTGGTCGATCAGGCATTACCTGTGGGCGATCTTCTTGCTAAAACTAGTTTTGTGTGTATGGGCTATCAACATGCTTGGCGAAAGCGCCCGCGGGTTTTTGTCCGGGACCCTGGGCGTCATAGTGCTGATAACCGGGTCTTTTTGGCCCGCACTCCTGCTCCGCGCGCCAGCCTATTGGGACGCGGTTCAACGGGGAGGAATAGTTGCCGCCTTTGCTCAAGCGAGAGGCCCTTTGACACAGGCGACCCAGGAAGTCGCAAATGAATTGCAGATTCCTTATGTTTACGGCAATTATTGGGAGGTCATGCCTCTAAACAGCCTTGCCGATGGGGTTTCTGGAGTCTCGATGACTTGGGAAACCTATGGTCCAGAGCTGGATCGGTGGTTGGCCAGAAGAACCAGCGACCGCTCTGTGGCTGAGGCATTATACGTTATTAGAAATAGCGATACTCTCGCGCGTGACTGGTTGGCAGCGGAAGGTGGGCGATTGATCCGCGTCGTTGAAATTGGAGGTGACGAACGCCGCGAGATTTGGGTAGCGTCGAGACAATGGGCCGTCGCCGACGAAACATTGCGGGCGGGCGTCTCCAACCTCAGTTATTTCGGACCAGATTTGACAGATCTGCCGTCTTCTGCTGGGATTTTCTCTGAAATCAGCGTTACGACCAACGGTGTCTCCGGCGCCCTCCTGTTCGGGCCATATGCCTTGCTTCACGCGGGCGAATATACGCTGCAAGTTTTTGGAACATTGGCAACGCCCGCAGAGGCCAGAATTGATGTCACAGGCTCTTCTGGTGCCGACGTGTTTTTCAATGCACCCATTGTGTCTGACAGGGACGGAGTTTTATTGGGGCCGGTCACTGTTTCGATCCCAGCGGATAGTGCAAATGTCGAAGTGCGAATTTGGGTCACCGAAGCAAGTGACTTGGTGGTGACGGGATACAGCCTGACATCGTTGCAGGTTGATTGACGGTTCGCGCGGAACTGCCGACTTGCAATGGGGGCAGATCCGTCACTGCCGCCAGCCAGCATCTTCGTCAGTGAGCCCCCACGCATCCGAGGCGAATGGCTGCGAAGGGAGGAATTTCCGGCGTGAGGGCGCCGTCTTTGTGAACCGCGCCGGGCGTTACAAGAACCCGGCCAGCACCGCCACCACGAAGCCGCCTGCGACCAGTTGCACAAGCCCGACTGCCAGCGAGCCGAGGTCCTTGGCGTCCTTGGCCATCTGCGACCATTCGGGCGACAGACGGTCGATCAGTTCCTCGATCGCGGTGTTCAGCGCCTCGACGGACAACACCAGCGCCAGCAAGGCCAGCGCCGCCAGCCAATGCCAGACCTCGGCCCCGCGCCAGACGAAGGCCGGCACGACGATCAACGCCGCGCCGATCTCCAACCGGGCAGCGGTTTCCTGCCACAGGCGGCGAAACCCGGCCAGCGAATAGCCGGTCGCATCGACCACATGCAGCAAGCCACCCCGCGGCGGCATGACTTTTCTGTCCTCACTCATCACCCGGCCCTCGCCATCCGGCAGGCCCCGGGCAGGTCCAACGCCGGGTCGCGGGCCGCGGTGGTCACATCGACCAGCCCGAGGATACTGTGGAACACGGCGTCATGGCTGGTCGGCCGCTGCGCCGCCGCCTGCAGGCAGGCGCCGTCCAGCCCCAGCCCGGACTCAAACGCCGGGTCCATCCACAGGACCATCGGCACCTGCGTCTGGGTTTCGGGCGCCATGAACATCGGGGCGGCGTGCAGATACATCCCGCCTTCGCCCAGCGACTCGCCATGATCCGAGACGAACAGCATCGCCGTCAGCGCCCGCTCGGACCCGGCCAGCAGGTCGATGGTGGCTGACAGCACGCGGTCGGTCTGCGCAATGGCGTTGTCATAGGCGTTCACGATCTCCTCGGAGGTGCAGCGGGCGAATTCGGCGCTTTGGCAATCCGGGGAAAAGATCGCATCCCCCGGCGCATAGCGCAAGTAATAGGACGGGCCGTGATTGCCGATCATGTGCAGCACCAGCACGGTATCCTGCGTGATCGAGGCCAGGGTCTGCTCGATCAGCGGCAGGAACACCGCATCGGTGCACTCGATGGCGCAGGCCGCGGGGTCGAGCGCGGCATCAACCACCCCCCAACCGGTGCGCGTGGCGACCCGCTGGTCGCCGGTGTTGTTGTCCACCCAGCGCACCGCAAAACCCGCGCGGGTCAGCACGTCGAGAAGGTTTTCGTGGCTCAGAAAAGCGTCGCGCGAGTAGTCGGCCTGCGAGAATGGCGAGAACAGGCATGGCACCGACACGGAGGTCGAGGTGCCGCAGGCGCTGACATCGGGGAAGTTGATGACGTCGCGTTCGGCCAGCCCCGGCGTTGTCTGACGGGTATAGCCGTTCAGGCCGAAATTCTGCGCCCGCGCGGTCTCGCCCACGAACATCACCACCAGCAGCGGCCGATCCGCCGCCGCCAGAAACGGCCCGCGGACGGCATCGGCAGCGACCGGCTGCACGACGATCTCACCCGAATTGATCTGCTCTTTGGCATAACGCACCAGCGCCGACAGCGTCGCACCGGGCTGATAGGCGGCCATCATCTCTTGCCGTTCGCGAAGAACCGACGAAAACGTCCGCGCATCCGCGAACAATCCGCCCAACACCACCGCTGTGCAAAGCGCGGCCCCCAACGGCCAACGCCACAGTTGATGCAACACACCCAGACGCCGCACTTGGGGCCAGAACACCAGCGCCGCAGGAAGCAGACCGGTCAGGGCAATGGTGCGGACCGAGCCGACGGTGATGAGATGGCGCGATTCCGCCGTGGTGGTTGCGAACACATTGCGAACCATCTCGCGGTCGATCAGCACGCCAAAGGCCTGCTCGTAATAACTCGCCGCCGCCGCCATCAGGATCAGCAGCGCCGCCATCGGCTTTTGCAGCCGCCAGGGCGCGAAAATTTCCAGTGTCAGCAGGGTCAGCGCCAGAATGACAACGGAAAAGAGCGCAAATTGCACCGGTTGGTCACCGAAGATATTGACCGCGCTGCGCCAGAACCCACGGTTCAACAGTGCCAGAATATACAGGGAAATGAGAAGGTTCAGCAGCGAATGGCTGATCACCGGGCGGGTAAGGCGAAAGGCGTTTGGTGCAGCAAGGTCGGTCATCAGGGCTTTCCGGACGGGGCAAGGGTGCGCAGCGCTTGTCACCTCAACCTTGCGCCTGCCTTACAGGTCCCTCGCACTTTGCCGTTTGGCGCGGTAAACAGCGCCATGCGCCTGCTTTTGGTCGAAGACACCGACGAACTTGCCCAATCCGTCCTGCGTTTTTTGCGGGCCGAGGGGCATGCGGTTGACCACGCCGCTGACGCCGCCACCGCCGAGGAGGCGATGGCGCTGGTCGAATATGCCTGCGTGATCCTTGACTTGGGCCTGCCGGATCGGTCGGGGCTGGAGGTGCTGCGCGCCCGCCGCAAGGCAGGCGACCGCACGCCGGTGCTGATCGCCACCGCGCGCGACCAGATCAGCGACCGCATTGCCGGGCTGGATGCCGGCGCCGACGATTATGTGGTCAAACCCTTTGATCTGTCGGAACTGTCCGCCCGCATCCGCGCTCACGCCCGGCGTGGACAGGGCCTGCCGCAAACCCGCCTTTTGGTGGCAGATCTGGAGGTGGACCGCGCTGCTGCCCGGGTCTGGCGCGAGGGTGTGGAAATCCGGCTGACCAGCCGTGAGTGGGCCCTGTTCGACGCCCTTTTGGGCGCGCGCGGCCGGGTGGTGGCGAAATCTGCGCTTGAGGAGGTGCTGGTGGGGTTTGAGTCCATGATCGAGGGCAACGCGGTCGAGGTCTATGTCTCGCGCTTGCGCGGCAAACTGGGGGCTGATGCCATCCTGACCCGCCGGGGCTTGGGATATACCGTGCCATGAGCCGCCGCTGGTCATTGCGCCGCCGTCTGACGAGCCGGGTTCTGGCGCTGGTGCTGGGGGGCTGGATTGCCACCGTGGCACTGTCGGCGCTGGTGCTTGACCACGAGATGAACGAGATGTTCGACGAGGAACTTCAGGCCCTTGTCGAGACCACGATTCTGTCGCTGGACGCCGGGTTGACCAGTGCCGCACCGCGTCTGGTGGGCGTGCAGACCAACGACGGCGAGAGCGTGCTGCGGCTGTCGGTGCCCGGCCAACCGGCGGACGACGCGCCCTGGCCCGCGCTGCTGACCGATGGGTTCCACGACGCCGAAGGCTGGCGCATCCTGCGGCGGTCGGCCGAAGGGCGGGTGATCGAAGCCGCCTATGCCACCGACCTGCGGCGCGAAGAAAAGATCGAGGCGGTTGCTGCCTTTCTGGTCCTCGCGCTGCCGCTAATGGTGCTGTTGCTCTGGGCTTTGGGCCGCATCGTGACGGATGCCACGGTCCCGGTGCAGCGTCTGGCCGGGGCGGTGGCGGTGCGCGGGCCGGATGATCTGTCGCCCGTCAGTGCCTCGGGCCTGCCGGACGAGGTGCTGCCGCTGGCCGTCGCGCTGGACGGCTATCTGGCGCGCATCGACGGCTTGCGCCGGTCCGAGCGCGACTTCATCGCCAATGCGGCGCATGAGTTGCGCACGCCGCTGGCGGGTCTGCGCGCGCGACTGGCGCTGTCGGTTGATCCGGACGCCAAAGCTGCCGTGGCACAGGTCGATGCGCTGACCCGCCGGGTCGAGCGTCTGCTGCAATTGTCGCGGCTTGAGGCCGGCATCGGGCTGGGCCGGGGGCCAGCCGACCTGCTGCGCATCCTGCGGCTGCTGATCGACGAGCTTCGCCCCCGCGCCCGCCATGCCATCCGATTCGATGATGGCGATCTGGACAGCCTGCCTGTCGCCGCCGACGCCGATGCGCTGGCGATCTTGCTGCGCAATCTGATCGAGAACGCACTCGATCACGGCTCGGGCGACGTGCGTGTGACGCTGACGCGGGACGGTCGCCTGACGATCGAAAACCCCGCCCCCGGCGCGCAGTTGCCGACCGAGCGCTTTGCCACTGGCATGGGTTCGCGCGGGGCCGGGCTGGGGCTGTCGATTGTCGCCGCCCTGTCCGAGGCGCTGCAGGTGTCGCTCTCGCACACCGCGACCAACGGAACGGTGAGAGTCGACCTGAAGTTCGATCTGGCAAGGTCCGTTTCAGGGGCGTGATCCGGTGCTCGGAGCAACCACAAAACCCGCTGTGGCGCGGTTGAGACCTTTCAGGCCCAGTTCAGGGATGGTGGACGGTCAGCCCGCGAGAATCATCACGGCCTGCCTGCATTTTGACACCGTGCAGTCAGATGGTTGGACGGGGCATGCGCAACCCTCGCCCGCCCGCGCTGTATCGCGAACGGGCCACGGCGCGGCGTTCAGAACGAGCGGATCGTCTGCACCACGCCGTCCAGGGCCTCGCCGTCTTCGTCAGCCAGTGCGGCGGTGATAAGTCGGCGGACCCAGTCAGCGGCGTCGTCACGGCCTACGACCAGCGCCGCGCCTTGCATCACTCGGTCGAATTTCGACAGGCCGCGCGCGTGGGTGTCGGAATAGCCCTTGATGAGGCGGCGGGCCTTGAGCAGTTCCATGGTCAGCGCGGGGTTGGTGAGGGCGTAGGCAAGGGCGCGGTCCAACCAGCCCTCCAGATGCGCGATCTCCTGCGCGTGCCGAAGGCTGCCGCGCCGCCAGCGCCGCAGCCCGGCCAGCAGCCACAGTTGCATGAAGGGCCCCAGCCGGTCGGTGCGCAGGCGCCGCCCCTTGTTCACCCGGCGGTCGATCCAGGCCAGCAAGCGGGGGTGGGAATGGACCCAGCCACCGAGGCGAGCGGGCAGAAGCGAGACGATCTCTTCGCCGCGCGGATGCGTGTAATCGGTCAGTTCCAGCACCTTGGGGGAGCCCATTTCGGCGTCGATGCGGGCAAAGCGCACGGCGCTTGTCTTTTCGTCGGCCACGCGGATCACGTCGTCGTAAGCCATTGCATTGGCGATGTGTTTCGCCGCCTCGCGGGTCAGGATTCCGTCGCGGTCCAGCGCCATCACCCGGGCCAGCCGGTCCAGATACTCGCCACCATAGGCCGGATCCTGAAACCCCACCACCTTGCGCAACCCGGCCAGCGCCATGGCCTGCGCGGGCGCTGGCAAGGTGCGCACGCGGTCTTGCAACGCCTGCCAGTCGGCCAGAAGATGCGCGGGGCCTTGCGGGCGGGGCGTCCCCGCCGGAACAGGCTGCGCCACCGGCGGCACGCCCGCCAAGGCCGCGTCGAACCCCAGTGCGAAGGCGCGCAGCGAGGCCTCCTTGCCCTTGCCGCCCGCGCGGATCGCGCCCTCGCAAGCCTCGCGCGAAAAGGGCAGCGCGCCTGAGCCCGCCAGTGCGCCGAACAGGCTGGCCGAGATGACCGAGCCCGCGGAGAGCGCCAGCGCCTCGAAGTCCGCGAGGATCAGGCCCTGCGCCGCCACCTCGGCCGCCGCGCGCACCTCGCCTGCGTTGGCAATCCCATCGCCCGGTGCAATCTTTTCGCTGACCGCCAGCGCGCGGTGGGTGGAGCCGATCAGCAGCGTGCGGTCAGGCGTCACGAAACCGCGCAGGATAGCGCGGCCGACCTCCATCATCTCGGCGGCGATCAGGATGTCCACATCGCCCGCCGAGGGCGCGAGGGCAAAACCCGGCGCGCCCGAGGGCGCCATTTCCAGATAATAGATCGTGGCCCCGGTGCGCTGCGCCACGCCCGCGACACTGGTGGCCTGCACCGCCCAGCCAGCGGCGCGGGCCGTGGATTCGATCCAGTTGGCCAGCACGCCGCCGCCTTGGCCGCCCACGGCCATGACGGCCAGTTTCAGGATCGGGGCGGCGCTCATTCCCCGAACTCCAGCCGCCCGGAGGCGCGCTTGCGCATCAGCCAGCCGATGACCGCGCGGCGCCAGCCGGCCATGCGCCGTTCGAACGGGCCGGGGTTGTGGACCACCCGGGCCTCATAGAACGACGGGCAGAGGATCGCGGCCTCGGCCACCTCGCCGCAATTGCCGCAGCCGACGCAGGAGGTGTCGATGCTGGCCACCGGATCGTCGCGCAGGGGGTCATCCAGCCGCTTGAGGCTCAAGGACGGGCAGCCCGACAGCCGGATGCAGGCGTGATCGCCGGTGCAGACGGCCTCATCCACGCCGAAACGCGGGGCCTCCACCCGCCGCCCCTCGCGGATCGCGGCCTCGCGCAGGGGCTTTTCGCGCCGCTGCTTGTTCAGCATGCACTCCGACGAGGCCACGATCACCTTTGGCCCCGGCGCGTCGGTTGTCAGCGCCTCGCGCAACACGTCGCGCATCTTTGCCACGTCATAAGTGCGGTCCACCTGCCGGACCCACGTGATGCCAATGCCTTTCAGGGCCTTCGAGATCGGATGGTTGGTGGCCTTCGTCGGGTTCTGAGCGCGGGATGACATCACGTCCTGTCCGCCCGTCGCAGCGGAATAGAAATTGTCCACCACCACCGCAACGCCGTCGGATTTGTTGAAGGCCATGGTGCCGAAACTGCTGGTCAAGCCGTTGTGCCAGAACCCGCCGTCGCCGATCACCGCGATCCCGCGTTTGCCTGCGCCGCTTGCCTTGCCCCCGTCAAACGCCGCGTTCGAGGCCGGGCCGAGGCCATAGCCCATCGTCGCGCCGCCGATGTTGAAGGGGGGCAGGCTGGCGAACAGGTGGCAGCCGATATCGGCGCTGATCTGGTGTGGGCCGAGTTCGTTCTGCACCAGCTTCATCGCGGCAAAGATCGGCCGTTCCGGGCAGCCGGTGCAAAACCCGGGAGGGCGGACGGGGACGGTTTTCGACAGATCCGGGATCACCGGCGCCGGGGTATTGGGCGCGCGCACCACCGCGGCCAGCAGCGCGGGCGCGGCGCGGCGCAGAAAGCCTTCGACCGCCTCCAGCATCACCTTGCCGGTGTATTCCCCGGCCATCGGGAACAGATCCTTGCCATGCAGGCGTGTGGCGGACCCGGCACGCAACAGATGCGTGGCGAGGTGCTGCTCGATGAACTCGGGCTGGCCCTCTTCTACCACCAGCACGGCCTCCTTGCCGTCGCAGAAGGCCAGAAATTCCTCAGGAACAATGGGATAGGTGACGTTGAGGCAATAGAGCGGAACCTGTGTCGCGCCCTCCTCATCCGCCAGCCCCAGCCGCTGCAGCGCCCGGATCACGCCGTTATACATGCCCCCCTGACAGACGATGCCCACCTTGGCCTGCGAAGGCCCGAACACCTCGTTCAACCCCTGTTCGCGGATAAAGCGCAGCGCGGCGGGCCAGCGGTGGGTGATCTTGTCATGCTCTTGCGCATAGCTCATCGGCGGCAGCACGATACGGCTGACCTTGCGGCGCGGAGCGTCCAGCGCCTCGGCCACGCTCAAGGGTGGTCGGCGGTTGTCCTTTGCGGTGAACTGGCCGGTCACATGGCAGGCGCGGATGCGCACCATCAGCATGACCGGGGTGTTCGAGGCCTCGGACAGCGCGAACCCGTCGCCCACCGCCTTGACGATGCTGGGCAAATTGGGGCGCGGGTCCAGTAGCCAGAATTGCGACTTCATCGCGAAGGCGTGGCTGCGCTCCTGCATGATGCTGGACCCCTCGCCGTAATCCTCGCCCACGATGATCAGCGCGCCGCCGGTCACCCCGCTGGAGGCCAGATTGGCCAGCGCATCGGACGCCACGTTCACCCCCACCGGCCCCTTGAAGGTCACCGCTCCCCGGATCGGATAATGCACGCTGGCCGCCAGCATCGCCCCCGCCGCCGCCTCGGACGCGCTGGCCGAAAACCGCACGCCCAGTTCGGCCAGCAAATCCTCGGCATCGGCCAGCACGTCCATCAGATGGCTGATCGGCGCGCCCTGATACCCGCCGACATAACCGACGCCATTCTCCAGCAGCGCCTTGGTGATGGCCAGGATGCCCTCGCCAGTGAACACCTCGCCCGCGCCCTTGCGCAGGTCGGCAACCTCGGCCTTGAAGGACCGTTCGGCCATCTCAGACCAGCGCCAGCACGCGCAGGGGGCTGCCGGTGCCCTGTTCGATCTTCAGCGGCGGCACGATCAGGATGGCACCCTTGGGCGGCAGTTGATCCAGATTGCACAGGCTGGCGATGCCGAAACAATTGTCGCGGTGCAGGAAGTTGTGGGCGGGATAGGGCGGGCTGAATTTACCGGCCATGCCGGCGTCGGTGCCCACGCATTGCGTGCCCCAGCCGACGATGCCGCGGCTCAGCAGGTAATCGATGCAATCCGGCGAGGGGCCGGGGGTGTGGAAATCGTCGTTGTGCGGGTCCGGGTCAGGGTTGAGGAAGGCCTCCTCATCCTGCATCCGCTTGTCCCAATCCGTGCGCATCACCACCCACTCGCCGGGGTTGATGGCGCCGTGCTGCGCCTCCCAAGCCTTGACGCCCTCGGCGGTCAGCAGGAAATCCGCGTCGGCGGCGGACTCCGCCGAGCAGTCGATCACGTTGACCGGCGCCACCAACCGCTGCACATCCAGCGTGTCGGTAAAGCCGTCGGGGAAGTCCTTGCCCGACAGCCAATGGTGCGGCGCGTCGAAATGGGTGCCGGAGTGTTCGCCCAGTTCCAGCCAGTTCCAGGCCCACCACGGCCCGTCGACATCATATTCGCTGATCTTGTGAATTTTCACGCGCGGCGTGTTCTTCGCCACATCCTCGGGCAGGCGCAGCAGCGGCGTGCGTGGCCCCAAGGTGGCCGTGCAATCGACCACCCGCACCGAGCCTGCCAGCAGCGCTGCGCCCAGATCATTCAGAAGGTTCCCGGTCATCCCCTGCCCTTTTGTTGCATGGCGCCCGGCAAAGCGGGCCTTTCGGCGGGTCATCGTATCGCGCGTGATGGCAAACACCGTGTCAATCGCCGCATCCTCGGTCACGATCCCGGGTGACAGCCGCAGGATCGTGCCCCGGCAATCGACCGAATACCCCTCGACACCCAGCGCGCCGACCACCGCCGCCGCCTCGGCCTTGTCAGGCATGCGTAGCATGCAGGCGCCGCCGCGCCTCTCAGCCTCACGCGGGGACAACAGCGGCAGGTCCAGCGCGTCGGCATGCGCGATGATGCGGTCCACCATGGCGCGGTTGCGGGCGGCGATGGCGGATTGGTCTTGCGCGGTGAACCAGCGCAGCGCCGGCAGGCTGGCGATGGCGGCCATCGAGCCGGGCGTGCCGGTATCGAAGCGGCGAATGTCGGGGGCGTACTGGAACGTGTCCAGGTCCCAGCTGAACGGGTTGTTCTGGCTGAACCATCCGCGCCCTTCAGGGGCCAGTTCGGGGATAATCTCCTTGTTCACATACAAGATCCCCGCCCCCGGCGTGCCGCACAGCCATTTCAGGCTGGTGGAGATCACGAAATCCACCTTTGGCTGCATCACGTCGAACGGCAGCAGCCCGGCGGCCTGCGTGATATCCGCCACCATCAGGCTGCCCATTGCGCGCCCATGCGCCACCAGCGCGGGGTAATCCATCTTTGCCGACGCGGTCGAGGTTACCCATGTCAGCAGCGCCAACGCCACGTCACGGCTCCAGTGAGCGATGAAATCCTGGGTCTCCACCCATGCCTTGCCGGTCGAGAGCGGCACAGTGACAAGCGTGAAACCGATCTTGGGCGCAAGCCCGGCCAGCAGGAAGTGCAGCGAGGGAAAACAATCGGCCCCCACCAGCACGGATTTGCCGCGCAGCCAACCCTCGGGCATCGCGCGCACCAGCTTGTGCAAGGCGTCGGTGACATTGTCGACATGCGTGAGCGAGCCCTTCGGCGCGCCGATCAGTCGCCCCCACGATTCGAGAAAATCCTGCCGCTTGCGCAGCACAAAACCCCACTGCCTGTCATTGTGCGCGGCCCAGACACCTGAAAACTCGGCCATCGCGGCCGCCATGTCGGCTTCCTTGCCGGGATAAAGGCCGATGGAGTGATACAGGAAGTAGCCGCCTGGATCAGTGTTGCGAAGCATCGTGATTTCCTTGTCAGAACCCCGAAAGGTGCGGTGGCCACAGGCTGAACTCTGCACTGGCCGCAATCAATCCCAGACCGGCAATATTGAGTGCCGAAAGAACATATTCGCGCGGATCAGTGCGCCCAGACCGCCGGGCAAGACGCTCGGATGCTGCGCGACGGCGATGGGTTGCAGATCGGCGGTCGCAGAACGGGGCGGCACGGCACCCCGACGCCGCCAAGGCATTAGGTGCGGCATGGGACAGGCGGCTGATGCCGCATCCGGATTTCCCGATGGTCGGCAATCGCGGACCAGTCGGCGAGCGAGCCGCCGATATGCCGGCCGAGCGGATCCTCGACGCTGACACCCAATGTATCGGCCTGCATCGCCCGGCGGCACCGCCCTGTTCGACCCGTTGCCGGACCTGCCCGATATCGCCGCCAAAATCTTTGCCCGCGCCCCATTCGCCCGCATCTGCAGGGTCGCGGCTATGGCCCAGCCGGTCAGGCCCCGCCAACCGGGCGCAATCCGCTGCGCGCGATCTTGGCGTTCAAGGTGCGGCGCGGGATGCCCAGCCTTGCAGCGGCGGCGGCGGTGTTGCCGTTGCACTGGTCCAGCATCCGGGCGATTTCCAGCGCCTCGAACTGCGCGACCTTTTCAGGCAACGTGGCGGGCACGGCGCCCAGCGTCGCCAGCCCCGAGGCCGCCAGCCCCAGCACCCGCCGCTGGGCCGCCTGCCGCAACTCGTGCCCATTGCCGGGCCAACCCTGCCGTTGCAGCGCCTTGCGATCGGCAAAGGTCACCTCGGGCAGCGGCATGCCATGGCGTTCGGCGGCCTGCCGCAGGAAATGATCGTAAAGGTCCGGGATATCGCCGGGGATCTCGCGCAGCGCGGGCATCTGCACCTCGACCCCGGCAAGGCGATAGAACAGGTCCTGCCGGAACCGCCCCTGTGCGATCGCCTCGCGGAGCGGCTGGCTGGCGGACGCGATGACCCGCACATCCAGCACCGTGCCCTGTGCGTCGCCGGGGCGCTCGATCCGCCGGGTTTGCAGCACCTGCAGCAACCGGGGTTGCAGCGCCAGCGGCATCAGGTCGATCTGGTCGAGGAACAGCGTGCCGCCCTGCGCCTGTTCCAGCCGCCCCGGTTTGACGCTGCCATCGGGGCGGGTCTGGCCAAAGAGATCGGCCTCGAATCCGGTCTCGAACAAGGCCGGGCAGGCGATCGACACAAAGGGCCCACTGCCGCGCGGCCCCTGATGGTGCAGCCAACGCGCGGCCAGATCCTTGCCGGTGCCGGTCTCGCCCTGCACAATCACATCGACCTCCAACGGGGCGATCCGTCGCAGCGTGTCGCGCACCTGCGTCAGAGCGGTGGAGGAGCCGATCAGCGGCTGGGTCCGCGCCTGCAGTTGGCTGCGCAGGCGGGCGTTTTCGGCCACCAGCCGGGCCAGATCCAGACAGCGCGCCACCACCGACAGCAGATGATCGGCATCATAGGGCTTTTCCAGAAAATCCTGCGCGCCCAGTTGCATCGCCTGCACGGCCTGCCCGACATCGCCGTGCCCGGTCAGCATGACCAGCGGCGCCGGGCAGCCCCGCTCGCGCAGCGCGCGCAACAGGCCCATGCCGTCAAGCCCCGGCATCCGCAGGTCGCTGAGGATCACCTGCGGGACCTCGCCCGCATCCAGTGCCGCCAGCGCTGCCAGCGCCTCGGCAAAGCCGCGGGGCGCATGCCCCGCGGCGTCGAGCAGGTCGCACAGGCCGAGGCGGTGGTCGTCGTCATCCTCGACGATCCAGATAGTTCCGCCGGATGCGGACCCGGTCATGCCGCCACCTCGCCCGCTGCATCGGCCAGCGGCAGCCGGACACAGACCCGCGTGCCCTGCCCCAGCGCCGAGTCAAAGCGCATCACGCCATTGAACTCGCCCAGGATCGACTGGCAGATGGACAGGCCCAAGCCCAACCCGTCGCCACTGGTTTTTGACGAAAAGAACGGCTCGAAAATCTTGCCCAGCGCCTCGGGGGCAATGCCTGCGCCGTTGTCTTGCAGGCAGACCTCGGCCTGCCCGGCGTCCTGTGCCAACACCACTTGGATCGCCGCACCGGGCCGGGTGGCGCCGCCTTCGACCACCAGAGCGTCCAGCGCGTTGAGCAGCAGGTTCACAAAGACCTGTTCCAGCCGCACCAACCCGGCCATCACCTCGGGCGCCGGGGTGGCCAGTGTCAGGGTGATCGGCACGCCCATGCCCTCGGCCCGGTGCCGCACCAGATCGATCGCATTGCGCAGCGGCATGTCGAGCGATATGCGCGAGCGACTACCGGATTCCTTGCGGCCAAAGCTTTTCAGATGCGTGATGGTGCGCAACATCCGGCGGATATGTCCGCGCGCAGTCTCGATGCGGGCCGAGGTTCCAGTGTCAGCCTGCCCGGCGCGCAGGGCGGCAGCGGCCAGCGTGGCCTCCATCGCCGCCAGTGGCTGGCTGATCTCGTGCACGATGGCGGTCGACATTCGACCCAGCGCCGCCATCTTTTCGGCATGGATCAGCGCCTCATGCGCGGCGCGCAAGTCGGCCTCGGCGGCGATGCGGGTCTCGATCTCGCGTGCCAGTTCGCGGGTGCGCCGCTCGACCTGCGCCTCCAGAAGGCGCCCTTGCTGCAAGCGCAACCGCACCAGCCGTCGTCTCTGGAGCAGAGTCTGACCCAACAGCAAGCTGGCCAGCGTCGCCAGCGCAAGGAACCCCGCGACGCCCAGCGCCGCCGTCAGCGCGGCCTGCGGCGGGGCCGCCAGAAGCACGCGCCAGCCCTCGGGGCGCATCGGCAGGCTGCGCAGCACCAGCGCCCGCCCGCCCAAGGTCACCAACCCACTGTCGTCGCCGCTGCCCAGCAACGCGGGCTGATGCGGCAGGTCCACGCCATCATAGCGGCGGGTCGCACCGATGCGGTCCAGCACCTCGGGCGTCAGTGCCTGCAGCGGGCGATAGAGCCAATCCGGCTGCCCGGACAAGAACACGACACCATCACCATCGGCGATGGCGGTCATCACCTCGGCCGAGCGCCACGCGGCCTGCAGGTCCAGCAGTTCGATCTTGACCACCGCCACGGCGTGCAGTCCGCCGGGCAGATCGAGCCTGCGCGAGATGAAATACCCTGGCCGTCCGGTCGTCACGCCGATGGCGTAATAACTGCCCGCGCCGCTGCGCATGGCATCGCGGAAATACGGCCGAAAGCCGTAGTCCGAGCCGACGAAACTGCCCGACTCGTTCCAGTTGCTGGACGCGATTGTCAGGCCGCGGGCATCGAGCAGGTAAAGCTGCGTCGCGCCCGATTGCGCCGCGACGGTCTGCAGATAGCGATTGGCGGCGTCGATGGCGGCGGGGTCCTGCGGCGTGGACAGGGCGGTCTGGATGCGGATGTCCTGCGCCGCCACCTGCGGCAGATAGCGGAATCGGTCGATCTCGGCCTCGATGGCGCGGTGCGTCAGGGTCAGCGACAGGTCCAGATCGGCGGCGATCCGGCCCAGTGCCACCCGCCACGCCAGCCAGCCACCCGCCAGCGCCACCCCCAGCGACAGGGCCAGCAACAGGGCAATATGCGGGGGGCGCAGGCGAGGGGTCATGGCGCTCTCAGTCTGGCAGGGCCGCAGTCGAGGCGAAAGCCTCATCTGCTGTGCAGGGCCGCAAGGGTATCGGCGCCCCTGCCACCGCGCCAAGCTGATGGCAGACCCCGTCCGCGCACAGGTGCCATGTCGAGGGCGTCGCGCCCGAGGAGGCCAGCAGCAGCGACGGCACCACCATATCCCCCGGCGAAACCCACCAGCCCGCGCGCAGCACCGCGCCCGGCCCCGGCTCCATCCCGGCGCCTGAGCCACGCAGCCGGTATTCCAGCAGCCGCAGCCCCTCGGGCCCCAGCGCCCAGTCCTCGTGCCATTCCACCCGCTCGACCGAATGCAGCCAACTCAGCGTGAATCGCGGCTCGGACAGCGCCAGCAGGGTTGCGCCAAGAACCAGACAGGCGCTCATGCGACCTGCGCGCGCCGGTTCAAGCGCCAGATCAGCACCACCACCAGCAGCGCCAGTGCCGCGCCAATCTCGTCGGTCAAGGGCAGCGCGGCGACCAGCGTAAAAGCCGCCGCCATCGCCAGCAGGCGCAAGGGCCAGCCCAGAGGCCGCCCGGCCCAACCGATCACGGCGAGGCCCCAAAGGCCGATCGAAAGCACCGACTTGCCGACGATATAGACGACTGCGGGCCAGAACCCGATTGCTTCGCTCAAGGCTCCGCCCGGCTGCAGCATCAGCGCCGGGGTATAGACCGCCATGAACGGGATGACGAAACCCGCCGCCGCGACCTTGATCGCCTCCATCGAGATCTTCAACCCGCGCTCCTTGGCAATGGGGGCCGCGGCAAAGCAGGCCAGCGCGACAGGCGGCGTCAGGTCAGCCAGAATGCCGAAGTAGAAGACGAACATGTGGCTGACGATCAGCGGCACGCCCAGTGCCAGCAGCGCCGGCCCGGCGATGGACGACGTGATGATGTAGTTCGGGATCGTCGGAATGCCCATGCCCAGCAGGATGCAGGTCAGCATGGTCAGGACCAGACTGAGAAACAGGCTCTCGCGCCCGACCGAGACGATGAACTGGCCAAAGGTATTGGCACCGCCGGTCAGGGTCATCGTGCCGATGATGACACCGACCAGCGCGCAGGCGACGCCCACCGGCAGCGCGGTCTTGGCCCCCTCGGCCAGCGCATCGCGGCACAGCGCCAGCGTCTGCCGGCCGCCCTGTGTCAGCGCCGACCACAGCAACAAGGTCGCCAGAGCCGCCAGCAGCACGTTGATGCCGAATTGCAGGAACCCCGCCGCCACCAGCCCGAGGCACAGCCAGAACACCAGCCGCATCGCCCCTGCCGGCAGGTTCAGCACGGCCGAGCCACCGAGGATCAACAGCACCGTCAACCCCAGCCCGATGGTGCCGGCGAACAGCGGGGTATAACCGCCGAACAGCAGATAGATCAGCACCCCCAGCGGCACCAGCAGCATCCAGTTCTTGCGCAGCGCCGCCAGCGGCGAGGGCAGGTCGGCCTTGTCGAGCCCGCGCAGCCCATGCTTGCCCGCTTCCAGATGCACCATCCAGAACGCCGAGGCGAAATACAGGATCGCCGGGATCAACGCCGCCTTGACCACCTCGACATAGGGCACGTCCAGCGTCTCGGCCATGATGAAGGCGACCGCCCCCATCACTGGCGGCATGATCTGTCCGCCCATCGAGGCCGTCGCCTCGACCCCGCCGGCAAAGGCGGGGCGATAGCCGAAACGTTTCATCAGCGGGATGGTGAATTGCCCGGTGGTAACCACATTCGCAACGCCCGAGCCCGAGATCGTCCCCATCAGCCCTGACGAAACCACCGCCACCTTGGCGGCCCCGCCCTGCTTGTGGCCAAAGAGGCCCATCGCGACATCGGTGAACAGCCGGATCATCCCGGCGCGTTCAAGGAAGCTGCCAAAGAGGATGAAGAGGAAGATATAGGTCGAAGACACATAGGTGGGGATGCCATAGATCCCCTCGGTGCCAAAGGCGAGGTGGTCGATCACCTGCCGCAGCGAAAAGCCGCGGTGGTTCAGCGGCGACGGCAGATACCGGCCAAACAGCGCATAGGCCAGAAAGACTGCCGCGATGATGGGCAGCGCAGCCCCCATCATCACCCAGGCGGCAACGAACACCAGCACTAGCGCGGCGATGCCAAAGGCAATGTCCAGCGGGATCGGTCGCCCCGCGCGCAGGATCAGCGGGCGATATTCCCACCATTGATAAAGCGCCACCGCCACCCCAGCCAGTGCCAGCGCCCAGGCCAGCGTTTTCAAGGCGGGTCCGACCGCTTTGCCATGGGCCATCAGCGGGAAGGCCAGCAGCATCAGAAATCCGACGTGAAAAGCGCGCGTGATCTGGCTGGGCAGGTCGATCAGATGCGCCGCCGTGGCGATCTGAAAACCGGCAAAGCCCACGGCAATCCAGAACAGCAACCGCCCGGCGCGATCCGGTGAAAAGCTCAGCTCATGGACATCAACGGAATGCACGGCGGTGGTTTGCGCGGCGGCGGAGGTCATGGCGGCCCCTTCTTGGCGACAGGCAACAGGAGGCCGCGCCCCAAACCGGGACGCGGCCAGACTGCGGATCGGCGGGTTACTGGATCAGGCCCTGTTCGCGATAGTACCGTTCGGCGCCCGGATGCAGCGGGATCGGCATCCCGGCCAGCGCATTCGCCAGACTGATCTGCGCTGCCGCGCGGTGCGATGCGGTCAGCGTCTCGAGGTTCTCGAACAGCAGACGGGTCATCTGATAGGCCACTTCGTCGCTGACACCCTCATGCGTCACGAGGAAGTTGCCGACCGCCAGCGTCGGCACATCCGCCGTCTGACCCTCATAGGTGCCTGCCGGGATCGTCGCGGCGACAAAGGGCGCGCCCAGCGTCTCGGCGACCGAGGCCGGAACCTCGACCACGGTAATCGGCAAGGACGAGGCCAGATCGCGGATCGACGCCACGCCAAGGCCCGCCGACTGCAGCGTCGCATCCAACTGGCGGTTCTTGATCAGTTCGACCGATTCCGCAAAGGGCAGGTATTCGACGCGGCTCAGGCTGTCATAGGTCATGCCCATCGCGCCAAAGATCGCCCGCGCGTTCAACTCGGTGCCTGAGGCAGGCGCCCCCACCGACAGGCTGCGACCGGCCAGACCGGCGAAATCGGTCACACCGCTCTCCTGACTGGCGACGATCTGGATATAGTTCGGATAGATCGCTGCAATTCCGCGCAGCCGGTCCAGCGGGGCGGTGAATCCGGCATCCGAGTTGCCCGCCCAAGCCATGGCCACGCTGTCGCCCAGCGCAAAAGCGATCTCGCCAGCGCCGTCCTGCAGCAGGTTCAGGTTCTCGACCGAAGCGCGGGTCGATTGCACCTGCGTGCGCACGCCCTCGATGTTCTCGCCGTAGATCGCCGCCAGACCGACGCCCAGCGGATAATAGACACCCGAGGTGCCACCGGTCAGCACGTTGATGAAGTCTTGTGCCGAGGCCGTGACGGGCATCGTCGCCAACAGAGCCGCGAACGCGCTGCCGCGCAGCGCCGAGTTCAGGGTTTTCATGCTATCCTCCCAGATATGCCGGGCCGCCGCGTCGCCGCGCGCCGTGCCCCTGGCAAATTTATCCGGTGCGATGGCGCGCGGGGCAAGCATTTCAGCCGGTCGCAGGCGAAAAACCGGGCAGAAAATGGCCAGAGGCCGGGCATGTTCCTGCCCAGCGCCCGCGCAGGGGGCAGTTTGGGCGCCCGGTCAGTCGAGCCCGCGCTCGACCACGCGCACCCCATCGGCGAGGCGGCTGCCCGGAAAGGCCACCACCCGCTCACCTGCCTGCAAGCCCGAAAGCACCTGCGCGCTGGCCTCCATCCGTTGCCCCACTTCGACAGGCGTCAACAGGGCCTGCCCCGCCACCTCGCGGAACACCGCCCAGCCGTCGCCTTGACGAAACAGCGCCGAGACCGGCACCTGCACAACATCGGGCGCCGACCAGACCACCACCCGCACAAAGACACGGAACCGGTCGCCCAGTCCGGCGCGGCCCTCGGGCGGGGTCAGCAGGTCCAGATGCAGGCGCACGCGCTGTTCCTCGATGCCCAACGCCGAGACGCGGGTAAAGGCCTGCGGCTCGATCCGCCGGACGCGGGCCTGCAACACGCCCTCGCCTCCCCAGCGTTCGACATGCGCGACCGCCCCCTCGATGACGCGCACGGCGTCGGCGGACAGCAGGTCCAGCTCGACCTCCAGATCACCCGGATCACCCAGCGTCAACAGCGGGCTGCCCGGCACCACCGGGCGCGCCGAGGCCGCGTCGAGGCTGAGCACGACGCCGGTCGCAGGGGCGCGCAGATCGATGCAGCAGGCGCCATTGCCGCTGGCGAAATCCTCGGGCGTGAGCAACTGCGCCTGTGCGCGCGTCAGCGTCGCGCGGTGCAGCGCCAGTTCGGAACGCGCCGCCTCACGCGCGGCCCGCACGGTGACCAGCGCCTGCTGGCTGGCCTCGAGCACCCGTTGCGCGATGGTGCCCCGGTCGGCCAGATCGCGGTTGCGAGCCAGTTGGCCTTCGGCAAAATCGGTGTCCGTCTCGGCACGGGCGAGGTTCACCTCGGCCAGCCGGACGGCAGCCTGCGCCTCGGCCACCGCGGCCTCAGCCTGCGCGCGGGCACGCGAATCCAGCAACGCGGGTTCGGCCGGGCGGATGCGGGCCACCACGGTTTGCCCGGCGATCACCGGATCGCCCACCTCGACCGGCGCGCGCAACACCGTGCCGGCGATCGGCGCAGAAACGGCAAAGACCTCGCGGATGCGCGTCACCCCTTCGGCAGCGACGCTGACCTCCATCGGGGCCGCATTGACCGTCGCCAGGTCCACCGGCAGCGCCTCGTCACGCAGTGCCCAGACGGTTGCCGCCCCCAGTGCCAGCAACCCCATCGCCCCGCTGATCCATCGTCCCGCCGTCATCGCCTAATCCCTCTGTTTCAGGGCGCTGGCGATCTCGACCCGGTCGAGCCTGCGCCGCACCACCAGCACCGAACCCAGCGCCGCCGCCAGCACCACCGCCCCCGCATAGACAAAGGTCGGCCGTGCCACGACGGCGGGAATGTCGATCAACTCCGAGGCCATCGCCCGCATCATGCCCACGGCAAAGCCATAGCCCAGCAGCCAACCCAGCGGCACCGCCAGCACGGCCAGCAGCATCGCCTCGCCGATCAGCACAAAGCCGACCTCGCCGCGCGAAAAGCCCAGCACCCGCAGCGAGGCCAGTTCATGCGCGCGCTCGGACAACTGGATGCGCGCGGCATTGTAGACGACGCCAAACGTGATGAGCACGCCCAACGCGGTATAGATCAC
>CALESR010000268.1 GCA_937907485.1 uncultured Paracoccaceae bacterium
CCGGGCCAGCGCCCGCGCCAGCGCGCTCAGGTCGGCCGGCCGCGCCGCCTCGGCGGCCAAGGGCGCGGCCACCGGCGCCGCCAGCCGCGCGACATAGGCCGGGCCGCCCGCCTTTGGCCCGGTGCCCGACAGGCCCTCACCGCCAAAGGGCTGACTGCCGACCACCGCGCCGATCTGGTTGCGGTTGACGTAAAGGTTGCCGACCGCCAGCGCCTGCACCACATCCTGCACCCGGTTGTCGATCCGGCTGTGCAGCCCGGCGGTCAGCCCATAGCCGCGCGCATTGATCGCTGCCAGCACGCGGGGCAAATCCTCGGCCGACCAGGTCGCCACATGCAGCACCGGGCCAAAGACCTCGCGCTCAAGCGCCTCGATGCCGCTGATCCGAATCACCACCGGGGCGATGAAATGGCCGCCCTCAGGCGCGCGCATCTCATGGATCACCCGCCCCTCGCGCCGCGCCTTGGCGACATGGGCGCGGATGTCGCGCGCCGCCTGATCGTCGATCACCGGGCCGATATCGGTGGCCAGCAGCCAGGGGTCGCCCAGCCGCAGCGCCTCCATCGCGCCGCCCAGCATGGCCAGCAGATGCGGCGCCACCTCGTCTTGCACATAGAGGCACCGCAGGGCCGAGCAGCGCTGCCCGGCGGACTGGAACGAGCTGGCCAGAATGTCGCGCACCGCCTGTTCGGGCAGCGCGGTGCTGTCGACGATCATCGCGTTCAGCCCGCCGGTTTCGGCAATCAGCGGCGCGCCGGGGTGCAGATGCTCGGCCATGCTGCGGCGAATCGCCTGCGCGGTCTGTGTCGAGCCGGTAAAGACCACGCCATCCACCCGCGCATCCGCCGTCAGCGCGGCACCGACCGTCGCACCGTCGCCGGGCAGAAGTTGCAGCGCGGTGACCGGCACCCCGGCGCGGTGCAGCAACTCCACCGCAGCGGCGGCGATCAGCGGCGTCTGCTCGGCCGGTTTGGCAAGCACCGCATTGCCCGCCGCCAAGGCCCCGGCGATCTGGCCGGTGAAAATCGCCAAGGGAAAGTTCCACGGGCTGATACAGGCGATCCGCCCGCGCGGCGCCATTTCGGGCGTGATGCGGGCGGCGTAATAGCGCAGGAAATCCACCGCCTCGCGCAGTTCCCCGACGCAATCGGCCAGCGTCTTGCCCGCCTCGCGCGCCAGCAGCGCATAAAGACGGCCAAACTCGGCCTCAAACAGATCGGCGGCGCGGTTGAGGATGGCGGCGCGATCAGGCCCCGGAACCGCCCAGACCGCAGCGGCGCCAAGCGCGGTGCCGACATCCTGCGGCGCCGACGGCGTCACCTCGCCCAAGGTATCGCCCGCCCGCGCCGGGTTCACGGCGACCTGCGCCGCCCCGCCGGTAACCGGCCCGGCCAGCATCGGCCCGGCGACAAAGCGCGTCGTGGCAAAGGGCGCCCGCGCCGCCTCGATCCGCGCCAGATCCCCGGCATCCGTCAGATCGCGGCCCTGCGAATTGGCCCGCTCGGGCAGGAACAGCGCAGCACCCGTCGGCAACGCCCGCGCCCGGTGGCTGGCAAAGGGGCAGGCGGCGACCTGCTCCGGCGTCAGGCTGGCGTCAACGATCCGGTTGACAAAGGACGAATTCGCCCCGTTCTCCAGCAACCGCCGCACCAGATAGGCCAGCAGGTCCCGATGCGCGCCCACCGGGGCATAGATCCGGCAGCGGGTGCCGGTCTCGCGCAGCACCTGATCGTGCAGCGCCTCGCCCATGCCGTGCAGCCGCTGGAACTCAAACGCCCCCTCAGGCAGCCCCTGCGCCATCTCCAGCACCGCCGCCACCGTATGCGCGTTGTGCGTGGCGAATTGCGGATAGATCCGCCCCGTCATCCCCAACAGCTTGCGCGCATTGGCCAGATAGCTGATATCCGTCGCGGTTTTCGCGGTGAACACCGGAAACCCCGCCAGCCCCAGCACCTGCGCGCGCTTGATCTCGCTGTCCCAATAGGCGCCCTTGACCAGCCGCACCATCAGCCGACGCTCGCGCCGCGCCGCCTCGGCATGCAGCCAGTCGATCATCGCCCCGGCGCGCGGACCGTAAGCCTGCACCACCACGCCGAACCCGTCCCAGCCCTCCAGCGCCGGATCGGCCAGCACGGCCGAAATCACATCGCGCGACAGCACCAGCCGGTCCTGCTCCTCGGCATCGATGTTCAGCCCCATGCCGCGCCGCGCCGCCATGCGCGCCAACTGCCCGACCCGCTGCACCAACTCGCGCAGCACCCGCTCGCGCTGGCCCTCCTCATAGCGCGGATGCAGCGCCGACAGCTTGACCGAAATCCCCGGATTCGCCCGGATATCCCCGCCCGCACAGGCCGTGCCGATCGCCTCGATCGCGGCAGCATAGGCGCCCAGATAGCGCAGCGCATCGGCCTCGGTGCGCGCCGCCTCGCCCAGCATGTCATAGGAATAGGCATAGCCGCGCGCCTCCATCGCCGCGCCGCGCTTCATCGCCGCTTCAATCGTTTCGCCCAGCACGAACTGCCGCCCCATCTCCTTCATCGCGCGGGCGACGGCGGTGCGGATCACCGGCTCGCCCAGCCGCTTGACCGCCGCGCGCAGATGCCCCGCCACCCCCGGCTCGCGGTCGTCCAGCACCTTGCCGGTCAGCATCAAGGCCCAGGTCGAGGCATTGACCAAGGGCGAGGCCGAGCGCCCCAGATGCCGCCCCCAGTCCGAAGGCGCGATCTTGTCCTCGATCAGCGCATCCATCGTCGCCGCGTCGGGCACCCGCAGCAGCGCCTCGGCCAGACACATCAGCGCGACGCCCTCGTCGGTGGACAGGCCATATTCGGCCAGAAACACCTCCATCATTCCGGGCCGCGCGCCGTCGCGGATCGCCTGCACCAGCCCGGCGGCCCGCGCCAGAATGCGGGCGCGCGCCGGGGCGTCCAGATCGGCGGCGCGGATCAACTCGGCCACGAGGGCGGCCTCATCGGCGGGAAGGACGGTTTGCAGCGGATCAGTCATGGCACACCCGGTTGAGTCGCGTTTGGTCCAGAATACCGCGCTTGTTGCTGCCGTTTTTCCCGATTACGCTGCCGGGGCAGGACTTTTCCCTGCATTTCGATAAAAGAGCAGCCCGATGACCCGCGACGATCTGGACGGATTCGACCTCGCCATTCTGCGCATCCTGCAACAGGACGGGCGGCTCAGCATCACCGATCTCGCCGACCAGATCGCGCTGTCAAAATCGCCCGCGCAGGCCCGGTTGCGGCGGCTCGAACGCGAGGGTTTCATCACCGGCTATCAGGCGCGCGTCGATCATCAGCGGCTGGGGCGCGGCCATGTGGTCTTTGTCGAGGTGAAACTCTCGGACACCCGCGAACACGCGCTGGGCGCCTTCAACACCGCCGTGCGCGCGCTGCCCGCCATCGAGGAATGCCACATGATCGCCGGGGCCTTCGACTATCTGCTCAAGGTCCGCAGCGCCGATATTCAGGACTATCGCCGCATTCTGGCCGAGCAGATTTCCGCCCTGCCGCATGTCGCGGCGACCTCGACGCATGTGGCGATGGAATCGGTCAAGGAAGGCGGGCGCTAGGCCGTCCGACCCCCGCAAACCGCTCTCCCCCGTAGGGTGCGTGCTCGCACGCACCAAACCCGCCCCGCCAAACCATCGGGCACACCCCCCGTAGGGTGCGTGCTCGCACGCACCACCCCCGCACCGCCAAACCGTCCGGCACACCCCCCCGTAGGGTGCGTGCTCGCACGCACCAAACCGCCCAACCACCCCACCCCCGCAAATCGTGGGACACCCCTTGCCAAATCCTTAATACGGCAAGCTAAACCCTTGTAATAAAACGATCCTCAAAATGTCCCCTCCGTGGGACATCCCCCACTACAGCCGGAATCGCAGCAGGCTGCGACGGCCCTCGCGCTGGATTTCCAGCTCCCAATACCGCGACGGGGTCTGCAAGACCCGCTCCAGATCGGCGGTCGTTCGCAGCGGCTGCCGATTGAGGGCCAACAACAGATCACCCGGTTCCAGCCCGACCAGACGTGCCGCCTGATCGCCCGCCTCGACCGCCAGCACGCCCGAGGCGGCCGGATCGAGGCCCCACTCCGCCGCCACCGCCGGATTGACCGTCTCCGCCACCAGCCCCCGCAGCGCCATCGCGCCGACCACCAACCGGGCGCGCGGCGGCGACTCCGGCGGACCGATCAGCGCGACGCTCGCCTCGCGCCGCTCGGTCCCGCGCTGCCATGTCAGCGCCAGCGACCCGCCGATCCCCCGCGCCGCCATGCGGAACATCATCTCCTCGGGCGAGTTGACCGGCTCGCCCTCGACCGCCAGCACCACATCCCCCGCCCTGAGCCCGGCGCGGGCGAGCGGACTTTCCGGATGCAGGGTGCTCAACACGACGCCCTGCGGCAGTCCCAGTCCCAGCGCCTCGGCCAGCGCCGCATCCACCGCCTGCCCGCCCACGCCCGCCCAAGGCCGCTGGAACCGCGTCCGCCCCTCCCGCGCCTGCGCCAGCACCTGCGCCACCAGATTGGCGGGGATGGCGAAACCGATGCCGTTCGAGCCGCCCGACCGCGTCAGGATCGCCGAGTTGATGCCCAAGAGCCGGCCGGCCATGTCCACCAGCGCGCCGCCCGAGTTGCCCGGATTGATCGCCGCGTCGGTCTGGATGAAATAGCCGCGCCCGGATCCCACCGCGATGCCCGACCGCGCCAGCGCGCTGATGATGCCGCTGCTGACCGTCTGGCCGACACCAAACGGATTGCCGATCGCCAACACCAGATCGCCAACCTCGACCCGGTCGCTGTCGGCCAAGGGCAGCGCCGGCAACCCCGAGGCCCCCCGCAGGCGCAGCACGGCGAGGTCGCTCTCCTGATCTTGCAAGATCACCTCGGCGGCGAATTCGCGGCGGTCCGACAGCACCACACGGATATCCTCGGCGTTGCCGACGACGTGGAAATTCGACACCACGATGCCGTCAGACGACAGCACCACGCCGGACCCCAGCGCGTTCTGCACCCGCGGCACCCGACGCCCGGTGTCCCCGAACAACTGGCCGAACAGCGGGTCGCCGAAAAACGGGCTCTGGCGCTCCTCGACAATGCGGCGGGCATAGATCGACACCACGGCGGGCGCAGCCTGACGCACCACGGGGGCAAAGGACATCTGGATCTGCGCGCGGCTGTCCGGCACAGTTTGTGCGGTCAGCGGGCTGGCCACCAGCAGGACCGCCCCAAGGATCGCCCCCATCCAGACCCTGCCCATCGCGCCCCCAAACTGCTGTTGCCCCGGCACTATGGCGGCCCTCCGGGCGACTGGCAACACGGGCTCACGCAAACGCGAAGGCCCGCGCCTTTGCGGGGCGCGGGCCTGAAATGCGGTGCGGCAGCGATCAGTTCGCGGCGGCCTCGGTGCGGGCGTTGTCGGCAGCGCCCTTGGCGTCCACGTCGCGCTCGACGAATTCGATGATCGCCATCGGCGCCATGTCGCCATAGCGGAATCCAGCCTTCAGCACGCGGATATAGCCGCCCTGACGGTCCTTGTAGCGCGGGCCGAGGACCGCGAACAGCTTGGCGACGTCCTTGTCTTCCTTGAGGAAGGCGGCAGCCTGACGGCGGGCGTGCAGATCGCCGCGCTTGGCCAGCGTAATCAGCTTTTCGACGATCGGGCGCAGATCCTTGGCCTTGGGCAGGGTGGTCTTGATCTGCTCGTGCTCGATCAGCGAGCCGGCGAGGTTGGCGAACAGCGCCTTGCGGTGTTCGTGGGTGCGGTTCAGTTTGCGATAGCCATGTCCGTGACGCATGAGAGTCTCCTAGCGTGCTTTTGCTTTGTGTTGCACCCCGTGCGTTGCGGAGCGCGTCGTTGGGGCCATCGGCCCAGTATGTTCCCCGGCAGTCCGGGCATTTGGCGCAGGGTGCGTGCGAGCACGCACCCTACAAGTTCAACCGTGCGAGCGCCCCGTAGGGTGTGTGCTCGCACGCACCGTCAATCAGAACTGGTCCTCGAAGCGCTTGGCCAGATCCTCGATGTTTTCCGGCGGCCAGTCTTCGACTTCCATACCCAGATGCAGGCCCATCCCGGACAGCACTTCCTTGATTTCGTTCAAGGATTTGCGCCCGAAGTTCGGGGTGCGCAGCATCTCGGCCTCGGTCTTCTGGATCAGGTCGCCGATATAGACGATGTTGTCGTTCTTCAGGCAGTTCGCCGAACGGACCGACAGTTCCAACTCATCGACCTTCTTGAGCAGCAGCGGGTTGAATTCCAACCCGTCATCCTCGGCGCCACGACCAGCGGCCTCGGGCTCTTCGAAGTTCACAAACACCTGCAGCTGGTCTTGCAGGATGCGCGCGGCATAGGCCACGGCGTCATCCGGCGTCACCGAGCCGTCGGTTTCGATCTTCATCGTCAGGCGGTCGTAATCCAGCACCTGGCCC
>CALESR010000269.1 GCA_937907485.1 uncultured Paracoccaceae bacterium
GGGAGCGTACCAGTCAGTCGTGAAGGGACTCGCTACCGAGACGGGCTGCCCCTTGCGCGCGGCCCGGGTTTCCTCTGGCTCGGGCGGCGGGGCGGACCCTCACCCTGCAAGTGCCCGCGCGATGCGGAGGGGGGGCGGGACACCGGCCAACGGGCTGCCCTTAGCGCGGGGCCGGGTTTCCTCAGGCACGGGCGGCGGGGCGGACCCTCACCCTGCGGGTGCCCGCGCGATGCGGAGGGGGTGAGTTTGCCCGCGATGCGGGGGGCGGCCCGTGGCGCGGGGGCGGGTTTCCTCTGGCTCGGGCGGCGGGGCGGACCCCCATCCTGCGGGTGCTCGCGCGATACGGACGGGGGGGGCGGGACACCGGCCATTGGCGCCCGCGCGGTTGCGTGCAGTCGCCTCGGCAAGCGGGTGCTAGACCGTCACGGTCCAGCCACCGGCGCATGCGCGATGGGCTCAGGTCTTGGCGGCGGGGGCGGGTTGCCCCTCGGGCGCCAGATCGCCGATCGACAGGCAATCGCCGAGAAACTCATGCGCAGGGTCGGCGGCGCCGTCCAGCGGCAGGGTCTGGCGGGCGTGGCCGCTGACGCCATAGCTGAGGCTGCCGCCCGCCATCAACACGCCCCAAAGGTCATCATCCAGCGGCAAGGCGAATTCGACACCGTGGATGAATTCCTCGAGCCGCACGACATGAGCGTCGAAGGTGGCGCTGTAGCCCGGGGCCTGCACCTCGAGCGTCACCTCGGCGTCAGCCGCCAGCCCGTCGACATCAGCGGCCAGCAGCGTTTGCGCAAAGATCCAGTTCGCACCGATCGCGCAGAGCATCGAGGCCTGCACATCGTCGCTTTCCGGCACGCCATAACCAAGGTTCAGCACGGTCTCGAGCGGCGAGTCCGCGACATGGCGGTTATAGAGCCAGACCCGGCCATCCTGCGCGGTGGCGCTCAGCGGGGTGAGGGCGGTCAGCAGGGCAAGGGACAATCGCAGCAGTTGCATGGCGCGGCGCCTCGTTCGGGCCTGATCCGCGTGCGGGGCTCAGGCGATGATGTCGGGGGTCAGTTCGTCCTGAATGCGGGCGATCACGTCCTTGAGGCCGAGTTTGCGTTTTTTCAGGCGCTTCATCGCCAGTTCGTCGCTGGTGCCCTTGGCGTGCATGGCGGCGATGGCGTCGTCAAGATCGCGATGCTCGCGGCGCAGAACCTCCAGCTTGACGCGGAGAACCTGTTCGTGGTCCAACTCGATAGGGGCATTCATGGATGGGCGACTCGGTCCTGTTCGGGGCTACATTAGCGGTTTTCCCTGCTTTGGCAAAGGTATCGCGCCCCCTTGCGGCGGCGGCTTGCCATTCCCATATCGACGACGTGTCCGGTTGCCGCGTGTCGGGGCCGGGCGCAGGTGTCGCTGCTGACAGGACCGGGCCATGACCAAATTCACCTTTCCGTCGCATCCCTTGCTTTTGGGGTTCGAACCGCTGGAGCGGCTGGTCGAGCGCACGGCGCGGGCCGGGGCCGAAGGCTATCCGCCGTTCAACATCGAACTGGCGGCGCCGCACCGGTTTGTCATCACGCTGGCGGTGGCGGGCTTTGGCGACGAGGACCTCGCCCTGACGCTGGAGGATCGCCAGTTGGTGGTGCGCGGGCGGCAGATGGACCCGGGGCCCGAGCGGGTGTTCCTGCATCGCGGCATCGCCACGCGGCAGTTCACCCGCGTCTTTGCGCTGGCCGAGGGGGTCGAGGTCACCGGCGCCCGGCTGGACAATGGTCTGCTGGAAATCACGCTGGAGCGGCGCGAGCCCGAAATCGTGGTGCGCAGCATCCCGATCACCCGCGTCTGAGAGGAGGCCGCCATGCAGACCCCCTATGCCCATCTTCCGGCCGGAACGCTGGCCTATATCCGCCAGATCGACCCCGAAACCCTGCCCGCCGAGATCCGCACGCAGATCCCCGGCGGGACGCAGGTCTGGGGCGTGCATTCGCCTGACGGGGATTGCATCGCGCTGACCGCCGACCGCAGCACGGCGTTCTTTGTCGCGCGCGAGCATGACCTGACGCCGGTCAGCACGCATTGAGGGCTCAGCGGTTCAGCCGCAGCAGGTGATCGACGCTCGCCTCGGCCTCGGTCACCTGGCCGTCGGGCCAGTCCACCCGCACCTGCGCGCCTGTCGCCGCGCCTAGCCCGAAATGCAGCGGCACCGATTGGCCGCCCGCGTGGCCGCCGCCGACCGTGACCTGCTGGCGTTGCGAGCGCCCGTTCGCCGTCACCGTCACCACCGCGCCGATGGCCCTGCTGTTGCCGCCGGGTTGGCGCAGGTCGACGGCCAACCAGTGCCCGGTGCCCTCGGTCACATTGCGATACATCTCCAGCGGCGCGCGGCGGTTGACCACCAGCAGGTCCAGCCGCCCGTCGAGGTCCAGATCGACCAGCGCCGCGCCGCGTGAGCGGTCGCGCGTGGCCACACCGGCCTCGGTCGCGAATTGGGCAAAGCTGCCGTCCGGCTGCTGCATCAGCAGGTCGTTGGGGTCATGGATGGCGTTGGTCGGCATCTGGTCGACATTGCCCTTGGCGATGAACAGATCGGGCAGGCTGTCATTGTCGACATCGCCGAATTGCGCGTGCCAGCCGGTCGAGGGGCGGCCGTCGCTGCCGTCATGCGGCGTGGTGGCATAGGTGCCCATCGCATGGGGCGCGGGGGCATAGGTGCCGTTTTCCTGCGCGATCTGAAGGAGTTGGTCGGCCATCGAGGTCAGCATCACCTCGTCGCGCCCGTCGCCGTTCAGATCGCGCGAGGCGATGCCCATGCCCCAGAGCGAGACACGCGGCCAGCCGTCGGCCTCGGTCAGGAAGCGCCCTTCGGCGATGTCCCACATCTGCTCGTATCCGCCACGGACGTAATAGTGCCGGTCGTTGGAAATCCGCAGGGTCAGCCGGTCGCGGGCGTCGCGGGCGGCCAGCATGGAGAGCGCGCAAAAGCCGGGTTCCAGCGTCTGCGCCCGCCAGCCGTTGCCCTCAGGGATCAGCAACTGGTTGGAATCGCAGGCCTCGAACGGCCCGGCGGGGTTGGTGCGGTCAACGTAATGGCCAATCGCCAGCGTCGGGCGTTCGCCTTGCCACCAGGCGGTGAAGGCGGTGGTCCAGCGGTCCTGCTGCGGCAGGCCCCATGCCTGTGTCACATCGGCAAAGGCACAGTCCGGCCCGCCCTGCAGCACCTGATCCGGCCCGGCGCGCAGGATATAGAGGTCAAGCTGCCCGTCGCCGTCGAGGTCCAGCGGATAGGCCCCGGTGGCGCCGGTGATCGCGGGAAATCCGCCGGGGGCAAAGGCCATGTCGCCCTGATTGCGCAGAAACAGCATGGGGTTTTCGCCCCCCGCTGCCAGAACCTCGGGCAGATCGTCGCCGTTGCAGTCGAACACCGCCACGCCGCCGCCGACGAAATGCTCCCACCCGCCGGAATAGACATGCGGCGGCAGGCTGGCCGAGAGGTCGGCAAAGCGCTGCGCCGACGCGGGCGCCGCCATCAGGGCCAAAGCCAGCAGCCAACGCATCACGCCGCCCCCATCACCGATTGTGTCACATGGTCGAGCGCCAGCGCCGCCGCCCCGCGCGCCCAGACCATGTCGCCCCAGGCGTGGATCTCGATGCGGCAGGGTTTGCGCCCGTGGTCCAGCGTCAGGGTCAGGGTCTCGGCGATCACCTCGTCGGCGTAGAGATAATCATAGCGCATCCGCTCGCCCGACAGGATGACCAGATCCGGGTCGAACAACTGGATGACGTTCGACAGCCCCAGCGCCAGATAGCGCCCCGCCCGGCGAAAGATCGAACGCGCGGCCAGATTGCCGCCCTTGGCCTCGGCGAAGAGGGTTTCCAGCATCGCCTGCGGGCTGGCCAGATTGCGCGAGTTGCGGTCGAGCGCGGTCGCCGCTTCGCGCGCGAGGGCATAGTCGGCCAGATAGGCCTCGAGACAGCCGCGCTGACCGCAGCGGCACAGCGCGCCGTCCAGATGCACCTTGGTATGGCCGAATTCCATCCCCATGCCGCGCGTGCCGCGATAGAGCCGGTTGCCGACCACCAGCCCCATGCCGACGCCGTGCTCGATGGTGACGACGGCGAAATCCGAGGTGGCGCGCCCGGCGCCGAACCACAGTTCCGACAGCGTCAGCATGTTGGCGTCGTTTTCCACCAGCACCGGGCGGCCGATGCGCTGGGTCAGGCGGTCGCGCACCGGCAGGTTGGCGCCGATCAGCAGGGGCGACCACGGAACCGAGCCGTTGATCGGCTCGACGAGGCCGGAGATTCCAATGCCGACCGCCGCCACATCGTCGAGCGCCAGCCCGGCCTCGGCCAGCACGCGGGCGACCAGTTGCGCAGTTTCCTCGGCGATCTGGTCCAGCGTCTTGCGCACGGGCGGGGTGGGCAGCATCGCCTCGGCAAGGATGTTGCCGGCGAAATCGGCCAGCACGGCGGTATGGCGTTCGTCCGACAGCTTGATGCCGATCACCCGATGCGCACCGGGCACCACGGCCAGCGCGACCGAGGGCCGCCCGCGCCCGGTCTCGCGCCGGTCGCGCGGGGTGTCGTCGGTTTCGTGCAGATAGCCCTGCGCGATCAAGTCGGAGGTCAGTTGCGTGACCGACCCGGCGCTGACCCCCAGCGCGCGGGTGACATCGGCGCGGGCGGCATGACCGACGGCGCGCACATGTTCAAAAACCTTCTGGCGCAAGGGTTTGGCATCGGTCGCCGGACCCGGCAACAGCGGACCGCAGCCCGCCGTGGCGCCGTCGAGCGCCATCGGGGCAGGGGCGGAACGGCGCTGTATAACTTCATCCATTGAACTATTTCTACTTTCTGCACTGCGGCGAAGCGGAAAACCGTCCGACGATAGCGCAATCTTGCGACCGTGGGGGCGAGTAGAGCATGAAATATCCAGCAAGGCGAGAATATTTATTTTGACACATGAAGAAAATAACCTATGCTTTTGGTGTCGGGTCATAACCCGCGGCCTCGGGGGA